>DATJFP010000088.1 GCA_035495615.1 Verrucomicrobiia bacterium
AAATTCGAGCGCGGATTTTTCGGCTTTTCCTCGATGCTCTTCGGACGCAGGCGCTCGTCGAACTCCACGACGCCGTAGCGTTCGGGATCTTTGACCTGATAGGCGAAGACGGTCGCGCCCTTTTCGCGCTCGGCCGCGCGCAGGAGCGCGGTCCGCAGGCCGTTGCCGTAAAAGATGTTGTCCCCCAGAATCAGCGCGACGCGGTCCTTGCCCACGAAGTTGCGGCCGATGAGGAAGGCCTGCGCCAGGCCTCCCGGCTCGGGCTGGACTTCGTAAGAAATTCTAATGCCGTAGCCGCTGCCATCACCGAGCAGCCGGATGAAGGCCTCCTGCTCGTGCGGGGTCGTGATGATGAGGACGTCGCGGATGCCGGCCAGCATGAGGACGGACAGAGGGTAATAAATCATGGGCTTGTCGTAGACCGGCACCAGCTGCTTGCTGATGGCCTTGGTCACGGGGTAAAGGCGCGTGCCGGAACCGCCCGCCAGGATGATGCCTTTCATGAATGCCTCTTCATGGATTCTTTTTTCGGCGCTTCCCCGCCCAATCTTTCACGCCCGTATTTGCCCGACTGTACTTTTTCACACCACGCGCCATTGGCCAGGTACCACTGGATCGTCTCGACGATCCCCTTGTCGAACGGATGCTTGGCTTTCCAGCCCAGCTCTTTGGAAATTTTCGACGCGTCGATCGCGTACCTTTTGTCATGGCCCGGCCTGTCGCGGACGAAGGTCTTGAGGTCCGCGTAGCGCTTCATGCCCTGCGACGCGAGCGCCGCGTTTTTCGCCGCGGGCCGCACGCTTTCCAGGACTTCGCAGATGCGGTCCACGATCTGGAGGTTCGTGCGTTCGTTATTGCCGCCGATGTTGTATTTCTCGCCCAGCTTTCCTTTCTGAAAGGCCAGGAGGATGCCGTCGCAGTGATCCTCCACGTAGAGCCAGTCGCGCACGTTGCTGCCGTCGCCGTAGATCGGCAGTTTTTTTCCTTCCAGCGCGTTCAAGAGGGTCAGCGGAATGAGTTTCTCGGGAAACTGGAAAGGCCCGTAATTGTTCGAGCAGTTGGTAATGAGCCCGGGAAATTTATAGGTCTCGTAATACGCGCGAACCAGATGGTCGGCCGCGGCCTTGGAAGCCGAATACGGCGAATTGGGCGCGTACGGCGTGGTTTCCATGAAAAGCCCCGTCGCTCCGAGAGAACCATAAACTTCGTCGGTGGAAACGTGGAGGAAGCGAAAATTTTTTTGCGCGGCCTCGGTCAGCTCTTTGTAATAATGAAGCGCCACGCGCAGCAGCGTGTGCGTGCCCACGACATTCGTCTGGATAAAATCGTCGGGGCTGTCGATGGACCGGTCCACATGGCTTTCGGCCGCGAAGTTGAAGACGCCTGCGGGCCGCGTTTCCCGGAAAAGCTTTTCCATGGCCTCGCCGTCGGTGATGTCCGCGTGCACGAATGAATAGCGGGGATCCTTGGCCACCTCTTCCAGGCTTTCGAGATTGCCGGCGTAGGTCAGCTTGTCGACCACGCAAATGCGCCAGGAGGTCTGCTTGAGCAGGGTACGGACGAAATTGGCGCCGATAAATCCCGCGCCGCCCGTCACGATCACCGTCCCGTCCATTCGCCCCCCTTTATAAGTGATTGTAAATGATGGTGTTGCAAATTTTTAAAATTATACCCGACTCGCCCCTAAACTGCAATCAGGCCTTTCCTGACTTCAGAAGTCGAGATCCGGCGGAAGCGGCGACTCGAATTTCATGACCTCGCCGCTCATGGGATGCGGAAAGGATAAAAAGGAAGAATGAAGCGCCGGCCGTTCGAGCGCGAGGTTCCACGCCTCGCGGCAGTATTGGCCGTACTTCCGGTCCCCCAGCACGGGAAAGCCTTCGGCCGCGGCCTGGACGCGGATTTGATGCGACCGCCCGGTTTCCAGTTTTAATTCCGCGAGCGTGAGCGTCCGGTTTTTCCATGACGCACGGCGCCGCGGCGTCATGGACAAATGCGCGGGCTTGGCCCCGCCGGTTTTCGCGGAAACCACGCGGACTTCGTTTTTCTTTTCGTCTTTCAGGAGATGATGCTTCCATGCGGCCGGCGCTTTCAGATCTCCCACCAGCCAGGCAAGGTAATGCCGCACAAGCGCCCCTTCCTGGAGCGACGCGGTCAGGCGCGCCGCGGACTTGGTCCTCTTGGCCACCACCATGAGCCCGGACGTGTTGCGGTCGAGGCGATGGACAAGCCCCACGTAATGCCGCCCCAAATAACCGCGAAGCCAGTCCACGAGATTGGGCGCGTCGGTTTCTTCGCCCTGGCTCAGAAGCCCGGCGGGTTTGGACACGACGATGAGGTGTTGATCTTCAAAAATGATTTCGGGCTTGAGGGAAAGTTTCATCGGAGCGGGCGGTCACACGGCGGCGATTTTTTTCGCTTCTACGGGCTGCATGCGGAATTTTTTGTTGCCCCAGGCGAGAAAGGCTTCGGGCACGAGATGAAGCGCAAAAGCGACGAGCGCCCAGCGGCGCGTGACATAGACCTTTTTTTTGCGCGCGCGGATCGCGGCCACGATCTGCGCCGCGGCGGTTTCACAGGAAGCGACCCAAAAGCGGACCCGGCTGCCGGCAATCATGGCCGTGTCCACAAAGCCGGGACGGATGTCGGTGACTGCAATGCCCTGTGAGGACAAACGCATCCGAAGGCCTTCGAGCAGACGCGAGGCGAAACTCTTGGACGCGCTGTAGGCCGGGCATTTGGGGCTGCCGCGCAGGCCCGCGATCGACGAAATGCCGACCAGGTGCCCGCTCCCCTGGCGTTCGAAATGATCCGCGGCTTCCGAGGCGAGGGCTGCGAAGCCCACGACGTTCACCTGGAGAATCTCATGTTCCGGGTCCCAGGCCTTGTCCGGATTTTCGGGATTCACCCCGGAATTGAGGACGACCAGATCCACACCGCCAAGTTCCCGCACCAGGTCGTTGAAAAGGCGGCGCGAACCTTCGATGTCCCGCAAATCCATGGGCTTGAGAAGCGTGGGCGAGGCAATTTCCTTTTGAAGGCTTTCCAACAGCTCGGTCCGCCGCGCGGCAAGTCCCACCGTGTAGCCTTCGGCCGCGAGCGCCTTGGCCAGCGCGCGCCCGATGCCGGAGCTGGCGCCGATCACGATTGCTTTGCGCGCGGGGGCTTGGGCCGGCATGGCTCTCCTTTTGGACTGCGGGAAAATTTACGGGTTTTCTTCCGCGGGTTTGACGACCTGCACGACGGACACGGCCTTTGCCGGCGCCTGGAACGGCGTCGGATAGACCTTGGCCAGAGGCCGGATCACCTGGATGGGCTGAGGAGGAATGACCCTGACTTTCTGATTGCGGGGAAACAGAACGGGTTTCTTAGCCGGGATGACGTTCGCCGGAAGACGGGCCGGCGTGAAGACAAGAGCCGGCGGGATCACGGTTTTCGGTTCCGTTTCCTCGCCCGTTTTCTTGTCCTGCCAGACCGCGGGGCGCACAACGGCTTCATCCTTGAGATCGTTCCCCCAGATGAGCGTCGCGGGCGATACGTTCAGGACGGCCGCGGCGAGCAGCAAAACCAGAAAAGTTTTTCGGCGGATCGGGATCATGGCGTCTTCCGTTATCGGCGTAAAAGCCGGGGAAATTGATAGAGCATTATAGCGCTTTCATGGCCTGCGGGCCATGGTTTAATGCCGTGAGTATGGACGGGGACAGGTCTTTAGACCTGTCCCCATGGGAACGAATGCAAAGGGCCTATGGCGTGCATAAAAACGTTTCCAGATAAGACAGGGTTTATGATTATGCGGACAAGCGGGGCTTTTTCAGGAACGGGACCGTGACCGGGGACATCTTTTCGATTTCGCTGAGTTCTTCGCGGCTCTGGCGGTAAAGGCGGTACATCGTCTTGAACTGCTGCGCATTTTCTCTCAGCATCATGCAGACCTGGCCGTAGTGAAGTGCCGCGCCGATCTGCTTGGCGAGAAGCGTGGCGCGCGTCAGGTCCTGCGACGTGAATGCGTCTTCCCTTTTCGTGCGGCTGAGGTTCAGGATGCCGAGCACTTTGTCCTGATGGCTGATCGGGCAGATCATGGACGAGCGGATGATGGGATTGCCTTCCAGGTTTTTGAAAAGCGGATAATTGTCGAGCGTTCCATTCAGCAGGAATTCCGTTTTTTCGAGCGCCGCAAGCCCGGCCACGCGCTCGCCCAGCTTGAGCTGGACTTTCGACGCGACGTCGTCGCCAATGCCGCGGCTGGAAACGATTTTGAGTTTTCCCCTGCCGTCGAGCAGCATGACCGAACCCTGGTCCGCGCCGAGCACCCGTTCGGAAACTTCCATGACTTTGTCGGATAATTTTTTGATTTCGGATTTTTCGAAAAGCAAAACACAGGATTCGAGAAATTCCACAGCCTCGTTTTCCTTGCGCCGGATTTCCCGCTCGAGCCGGTCGACCTGCTCGCGGTGGCGTGCGTGAATCGAATCGATCCAGGTGCGGTAGCTGTTCAACGACCGGAGAAGAAACACGAACGACGCGAGAAAGACGGCGCCCGTCCCCGCGAAAAAAACGCTTTGCACGGCGCCGCTCAGATTCAGCGCGTCGTGAAAATAAAACTCCAGCGACAGCACCGCGAAAGAGGCCATCAGGACAAACGCGGGCAGCAGCATTTGCAGGACGTTCATCGCTTCGGCGCGAGCCGGTTTAGGACTCGTGTTGGGAATGTTGAGGGTTTGATAGGTCATGACTTTCCTATAAGGTAAAGTAACACGCGTGAGGGCCAATTCAAGGCGGGAACGGTTAAAAAAACCCGGGAGAGACTTCTTAAATCGTGAAAAAAACTCGGTTACATCACAAAAGTGACATGAAAAAACAAAAAAAAGGAGGGGAGAAATTCTCCCCTCCAAAAGGTAATGGGGACAGTCTTGAAGACCTGTCCCCAAATCTTTTTTTTGCTTAGGCGGCGGCCGCGATCTTCTGCAGGACCTGTGCGAAACGGCTGAGCCTGCTCGAGATGTCGGCGCGGGAATAGCCTTTGCTTTCCAGCGACGTCAGCATGTCCACGACGTCCTGTCCGATGTCCACGGCCGGCATCAGGATGAGCGCGCGGCTGAGATTGAGCTCCTCGCGCAGCATGATGCGGCCGAGGTAACGCCCTGCCCCGGTCGTGATGACCGGAATGGCCTGGAGGAAGCGCGGGTCCGTATCGAGTACCGCGGGCTGGTTGCTGGCATAACGGCCCTTGACCACGGTGTTGATCATGCTCGTGCGCAGCGCGCCCAGGTTCGTCTGGTCGTCGACTTTCTTCAGCGTGAGGTTCTGGATCACGGCCTTGGGATTGCCGCCCAGGCGCGTGACCTGTCCGGCGATCTGAGTCTTGATCGCATCGAGATCGGCCTGCGAGAGATCCTCGCCCGCTTTGTCGGGACTCGCCGGCGCGTAGTAAACCGTCAGCTTGTCCTGAGGCGCCTGGATCATCTTGAACGCGATCAGGAGCTGGTTCTGCTCGTCCTTCAATTCGGCGGCCGTCCTTACCCGCGGCGCAAGGTGCAGCGGCTGAAGTCCGGTTTTGAACAGGTCGTCCGCAAGATCCGGGCCGAGCTCTTCGCGCGCGGCACGCATCGCGAGATCAAACTTCGCGGCGTTGGTAACGTCTTCGACGACAAGCTGGTCCACGACGAGCGCGAGGGCTTCCTCAACGCCGATGCCGAGTTCTTTGCTGAGCGCTTCGGCCTTGCCGTAAATCGTCTCCGTGACGTTCTCCGCCACTTCCGCGGCCGCAGCCGGCAGTTTCTCGTTACGATTGCGGTAGTCCTGGATCACGGGACGCACGGCTTGCTGCGCCGCGCGCGTCGAGACTTCCGGACCTTTGAAAAGAACGTCCGACAGCCGGCGCACCGGGCTTTGGTTCACGACGGCCGGTGTCCGGGGCCGCGCTTCCGCGTACCGGAGTTCGCCGCGCAGGACGTCTTTCAACGCCTGGGCCACGATTCCGTAAACGGTCGGAGGAAAACCCTTTCCCTGATAGTAAGCGGTCATTTCCGCGGAACTTTCGTGGCGGCTGGATGCCAGCTCCGCCGCGAGGCGTTCACGCTGCCCGTTGATATAAATCAGTTCTCCGCCGATTTCCACCAGCAGGAGTTTGGCCGGCCGCGTCAAAAAGGTATCGATGTTGCCCGCGTTGACGGCCGATACGGAAGTCGTCGTCGAAATAAGGCCGCCGCTTCCGACCAGGCGATTGATCTCCTGCTGAAAGCGCACCGGGGTTTCGGCTTTGGCAACCGCGAGCCTCCGGTTTGGATTCAGGCGGTAGTCGGCGACTTCGGAAGCCGTGCCTCCGCTGACCACGAGCTCTTCATCCTGACGGGAGAAAGCGGCGCGGATCAAATCGGCAATGATTTCCTGGTATCCCTCGTCCGGATTGACGACGTCGGTAACGCGAAGTTCGGCACGGCCGTTCCGGATAAGTCCGGCAGGACTGATGACGTCCACGGTCGGATAGCCCGGGTTCGCTTCATGGATGTAACCGATTTCCAGAGGCGTTTCCTCTTTGCCGTTCACGTAAAGCGTCACGCCTTCGTTGACCGTGACTCGCTGCGGCACGCCGGGTTCGAGACGCGCGACCGGAAGCTCCAGATTGTCGGTGTTGTCGTAAATCACAACCGGCTCCGCCAGAGTTTCCAAGGTCAGCGTGACCCGGTGCTCCTCGGTGTCGATCGTATTGACCGTCAAAGCGACATGAGCCTGATCGAAACGCGCTTCCACGCGGTCGTTTTCGAGAAGCTCCGTGCGCAGTTCGCTTTTGCGGATTTCTTCCAGGGCCTGCTGGACCAAGCCGGCAAAACGGTAAAACTCCGGCGTGCCTTCGATCCGGAGGCCGAAACGTCTGACCAAGTCCTGCATCCTCTGGCCGATGTCCACCGTCTGCGCCGAGGGCTGGGCCGGCGTCCGCGGCGAAAGGCTGAGCGCCTGCACGTATTTCGGGAAATTTTCAAAAATGCCCGGAAGTCCGCGCAGGGCCAGGGCCGCGCGCTTGGCTTCATACGGGGTGACGGTGGGCGACGTGAGGAGCGCCCGGTGCGCGTCGATGGCTTCCGCCAGATCGACGAGCGCCTCGGTGATGTCTTTATTGGTGGCCGCGGCAACGACCTTCGGAAGGTCCTGCTCGAGGGCCCGGACTCCCAAAAGGCGCGCGAATTCCGCCGCGCTCGCTTCCGTATAAAAAAGCGCTTCGGGAAAACCTGCGAGGCCTTGCGGAAAAGATACGGGATTGCCGGTCACGTTGGCGGTGATGATATCCGCGATTTTATTTCTCGCGGCCCGCGGCGCGGGAAAGTTTTCCACGGCGCCTTCGGTGCTGACCGCCGCGCGCTGCACGATGCGCCGGTCAAAACCGCCGAGTTCGTCGAGCTTGCGCGCGCGCGCAGCTTCGAAAACAGCCTCGGGGCCGTAGAGCCCGGCAAAGGCTTCGATGATTTCATGGAGCGCCTGGAATGTTTCGCTGCCGGGCGTCGTCACATAAGCCTGCACGGCGCGCGAAAGGCGTCCTTGCATGTCTTCGACGGCGCGGACGCGTTCCGCGGTGCCGACGTAAATCGTGCCGATGGCCTGCGCCAGTTTATCGGCGCCGGCGATGATGTCGGCGGGAAGCGACGCTTCGCGCGCCACTTCGGAGGCGCGTTTCAGGTCGAGCGACGCGTATTCCGGAAAAGTAGCCAGAACGGCGCGCGCCCGGTCCATCACGATCTGTCCCGTGGTGCCGCTGACGGGACGGCCGAAAAGGATAAGCTTCAGGAATTCGTCGGCCAGCTTGCCGCCGCCGCTCGTCGCGACGATGATGGCCAGGTACTCGCCGATGGTTTCGAAAATCTCGCGGATCTTGGTTCTTTCCGGTTCCGGCGTGCCTGCTTCGTCGTACATCGCCTGGATCTTGCGAAGCGTTTCCGCTTCCTTGTTTTTGGGATACTGGGTCAGAGGCACGCCTTCGATGACCAGACCTTTCTGGATCGCGAGCTCGAACACGGCGTCCTGCGAGAAGAGCTGCTGGCCCGTTCCGAAAATGTCGTACGTGCGATGCTTGTGCCCCGTGTCGCCGATGAACGCGACCAGGTAGCCGAGCTCATAAAGGCGCGTGGGGAAACTGCCGTTCGCGGCCACGTAACCGCCGCCGAGACTGGTGCCTCCCGCGATATTGAAGATGCTGCCCTGCTGCAAGAGCGCCGCGGCCCAGAGCGAACCGACGTTGCCGTCGTTGGTGATGCCCGTGGGCACGGGAGCTTTCAAGCCGAACGTGCTTTGCAGGCCTTCGCTCACGCGAGCCGCAAGCGGCTTGATGTAGGCGTTGAATTCCTGGCGGTAGCCCGCGGAATCCCGGCCTTGCGGATCGTATTTTTTCCGGAGCGCCGCGGTCTTGGACGTCATGCCGCCGAGCACTTCATTGTTGGCGATCACGTCCGGAAAGCTGATGCCGACCGAGGCCGGGGCCTGGACCGTCACGGTTTTTTTCGCTTCCTCGATGAACGCGTTCAACTCCGCGAGTTTCGCTTCCGGATTTTTGAGAAGCTGCTGCGCTTTCCCTTTCAAGCCGTCGTTGCCCGGGCTTTTCAGGACACTGGCGGCCGCGACCGCGAATTCGATGAGCTTCACAAACACTTGCGGGAATTCGCTCGCATCCGTCAGGTCCGCGGGCTTGGTTTCCCATTCGTAGACTTTCGTGAGGATCGGCTGCGTGCTGGTTTCATCCATGATCACGATCTTCGCGTCCGTTCCGCCGACGTCAAAACCCACGGCCAGTCCCTGAATGGACTGGATCGACGCGAGCTTCGCGCGCAAGGCCTCTCCCGCGACGACAGGCTCCACGGGAGGAACCGCGGGCACGGGCTGGCCGATCAGCACTTCGATCGGATAAGTCTGCGCCGCGGGAATATTATGAAGGCTCTTCAGCACGTCCAGCACCACGGAATAACCCTTGGGCGTGTTGAGAAGCGCTTCGCGCACGGCGGTGATCGGCGCGGCAAGCTCCGCCGGGCCGTAAATCTGAATGGCCGCGGGGCCGGTCACCACGAACACGTTGAAAATACTGGCTTTGAGATATTCGAGGACAACGTCCGGGCTTTCGCCTTTGGCCACGGGGATATTGAGGATTCTCTTCTGCCCGTCGACTTCCGCGACGACCGTGACGGTATTCACGGATCCCGGAGCGCTGGCCGCAAGCTGGTGGTATTCGCGCGCGAGCGCGGTCACCGCGAGCGGGCCTTCCGATAGATTATGCGGGATGCCGGGACGGTCGCCCTGCACGCGCAATTCGGGCTTGGGCGCCGCGGGCACGACGGGCGCGGCCGGAATCGGGCGCGTCGCGGTCATGCGGAACTTGTCGTCCAAAAAGTCCGCCAGGGTCTTGTAGCGGTCACTCGGGCGGCCGTTGATGATGACGCGTTTTCCTTCGATCAAGGAGCGGATGATCTCCGCGAAATTGCTGAGGTCGCCCTGCGTCACAGGCTGCGCCGCTTCGATGTCTTTTCCCTTGGCATCGACCTTGAGATTGTTCGGTCCCAGCGCTTCGGCGTGTTCGCGCGCAAGCCACCGGACCATGCCCCAGAGAAAAACGTCGCGGCGGCGGGAGCCGAGCGCTTCGGCGATGCGTTCGAAATTCAGCGTGTCGTCAAAAGTCAGCGCAGGCGTGCGTCCGCGCGTGCCGGCCGGAAGCGGGCTTTCCTGCGTCAGGCGGAAAAAGTCGGCGACAGCCTTGATGAACCGGCGGTCGCGGGGATTCAGACGGCTTTCCTGCGGAAATTGCGCGCGGAACCTGCGCTCGAGAGTCTGGAGAAGAGTGTCCACGGCCTCGCGCGAAATGGGACCGCGTGGAGACAGGACCTTGTCGATCGTATAAGGATGATATTCTGCGGGAAGATTGACCTTGAACACACCGATCCCGCCGGCAGGGGCCGGAACTCCGGCAACAGTCCCCGCGCCCTTGGGAACAAGCGCGATGCCTGCGAGGTTGAACTGCCCCTGGGCTACGGGCATGCCGGGCACGGTGGCAACTTCGATGGTGATTTCAGAGATGCCGCGGCGGGCCGGAATGACCGACGCGGGCGTCGTGAATTCCACGGTGCCTCCCGCCGTGATTGCGGGCGCGGCGGTCCGGAGAACGACGGCCTCTTCGCCCGGGGCCTTGATCTTGACGCGAACGTCTTCCGCGCTGGGAAAAACCTGTCCTTCTTCGCCGCCGAAAATCAGGCTGATGGATTTTGACTCCGGCAGATTAAAAGCACCGTCGAACTTCAGGACCACACCCGAAAAACTTTTGACGGGCGCGCCGGCGAGGTCGAATTTGAGCGTGACCACGCCGTCCTGACGCGTTACGGCATTCGCTCCGGCATTGGGAACGTCCACCGTGAAACCTTCCCCCTTGTTGACGGAACGTTCCACGAGATTGATCTGTCCCGGCGGAATCACGGCGGCCACCAGCTTTTTTTCCGCGGGCACCACGACTGCGGGCGTTACGGGTTTTTCTTCGCCTTTCGGCGCTTCCACCACCGGGGGCTTGTCAGCGATCCGGCTCAAGCGTCCCTGCGCGGCAAGCTTTGCGAGATTTTCATCGGAGAACTCGGTGGTCAGGTCCGTGAACGGACGCACGGGCGCGGCGAAATACCAGGGCACCATGCCGTTGAGCCAGCCTTCGTCCGCCACCGCGTAACCCTTGCGCTGCAGAAAACCGCGGAGGTAGTCGCGCACGGCGTCGGGACTCTTTGCCGCGGCTTCCTTATAAAGGGCCTCTTCCTTGTCCGCGGGCGCAGGCGCTTGCGGCTGGACGAGCGGTTTTTCCGGCTGGACGATGCGGGGCCGGACCGTTTCACGATCGGCCTTCTTCGGAGCTTCGTTGACGCCGCGGGTCGCCACAAAGGCCGCAACGCCTCCCATGATCAGAACAGCGGCGATTCCAAGGCCGTAATAGAGAATGCGGGAACGGTCCTCGTCCACGCGCAGCTCGGACTTGGGCGTGAGATAAAGCCGGACGTCGAAAGCGCCTTCGGTTTTGGTTCCCGCGCCGGGCGCGGTAATGGAAACCGTGACTTCCGTGACGAGGTCATTTTTGGCGGCCGTGAACGTCGTATCGAGCGGAAATTCGTAGACGCCGCCGGTTTTCACGGGCGTGGCGCCGTTGTCTTCGGTGTCCGTTCTTTTGAGAACGTAAGTCACACCTCCGGCTTTGATGCGGACCGTGACTTTTTCGGGAACAATGCCTTCGGTGCCGAACGCCAGCGTCAGCGATTTGCTTCCGTTGATGTCCAATCCTTTATATGCGAGCACAAGGCCGCTGAAATCGTTCTTGGCGCCGACAGCGTACTGCACACGGACGCCGTTGGTTTCATTTTTTTCCGCTTTGTTGCCGGGAAAGCTGTCGGCCTGCGTGAAGATGCCGACGCGGCTCGCCTGCTTGACCAGGTTGTCCTGATCGCGGATAACGGGTTCTTTCACCTTCGGTTCGGGCGTCTTTTTTGAAGGGACCACCGGCGTCGGGGTTTCGGCCAGCTCCCCTTTCACCTGCGGCGACTGCGCGGGATTTTCGTCGATGCCCAACGAAGCCGGCGCAAAAAGCGTGTCGAGGGTCTTGATGGCATCCGGCATGCCCAGAGCGGGCAGCCGAAGCGCCGCGAGCGTATCGTTGGTCTTGTCGTCCGCCATGTCATAGCGGTTGCCGGCCGTGATCACGCCCGGGGCGATGACGGGCATGGAATAAACGTCGACCACGCGGATTTCGTTCGTCGTCGTACCCAGGAGATAGGCTTCGTTGTACAAGCCGCCGCGCGATTCGTTGCCGAGCTTCAGCGGGACGATGCGCGTCCCAAAATCTTCCACCACAAAACCGAAATTAAAGAAGCCGCCGGCATAGCCCGGCACGAGGTACCGGGGATTGATGCCTGTGGCTTCGGCAAGGTCGGGATGTCCGAGTTTGCCGCCATAGCGCCCGACTTCAATGTAAGCGGCGCCCGGGAAATAACTCTGGCGGGGATTGCGGTTCGCCAAATCAATGAAAGCCGCGCCGGAATTGCCCATGAGGATCCGGTAAGGACGGTAGCGGTGCGACAAGCCGATCGTATTGTTGTAACCGATCTGGAAAGCTCCCCCGTCATAAGGCTGCCACACGCGGTAGGTATTGCCGGCTTTGTCCGTGTAGTCGCGGTGCATGAGCTTGGCTCCCGTGAAAGCGGAAGGAGGCGCGTAACCGGCGGCTACGACCAATGCCATGTATTCGAAATCTTCGACCGCGCGGTCTTTCTGGCGGGTCTTGTCCTGCCTTTTCGTGCGCGGGTTGTAATCTCCGGCGAGACGGCCGGTGGCCGGCACGAGGAGTTCCTTATAAATAGGCTGGAATCCCTGGATCAGCTTGATGTTCATGGCGATGATGCGGTCAGCCTGAGCTTCGGTCCCCTTGTTTTTCGGATTGGCCTTGCCGCCGAGAAGCGCGCCGACGGTCGGGAATGTCATGCCGAAATCCGCGTTGATGTCTTCGATGCCCGTGACTTTGCGGTCCGGGTCGATCCGGGCGACCAGATGCCTGCGGTCGTTCTGGGTGATCTGGAACCAGGCCGAGCCGTGAAGCTTCTGCCAGGCCAGACGGAACTTCGTGACTTTTTCGAGCTCATCGAGCGGGTTCTCGACCGTGGACGGAATGTCGCCTTCGTACATGTCGGCGAGGATCTGCGCCCACGCCGCGACGGCCAGAGGCTGCGAATGCATGCGCTGCGCGCCCCGTTCCACGAGGTCCACGGGAAGCAGCGCGTTTTCGAATTTGCTGTCAAGGGTAAGGAAATTCACGCGCACGAGTCCGGCGCCTTCTTTGAAGAACTGCGCCTGGGCGCGGGCAAATTCCGTCGAAATGGCCTTTCTCGCCTTTTCGTCGCCGGCTTTAACGGCGGGCTCAGCGGGCTTCACCGGCAATTCGATTCTCGGCTCGGGCGCTGGAATGACCGGGCGGCCAATGTCCTCGACGGGGATGGGATGCAATTTACCTTCCCTCACCCATTGGGAGATATTAGCCCGGACTTCCCTCTCGAATTCCCAGAGAGGACGGTCCACGGGCGTGCGTGCATTCGCCGGAATCTCGGGCGCGGGTACGGACGGCGACAAGTAATAAGGCGCGAAGTCATCCAGCCACTTGCGCTGCACGATGGCATAACCCATTTGCGCAAGATAATCGCTGATGTAATTCTTCAAGGTCCCCAGGTTCTGCTTGGCCACGTCAAAAGCGCGGGCCCGGTCTTCCTGCGCCTTCTTCGGCGGCTGCACCGGGGCGGTCTCGACAATGCCTGTCTCCGGAGCCTTTTCGGGAGCGCGCGGGCTGCGGAAAGCGACATACCCCACGATGCCCGTCACCACGATGAGGAAGCCGGCGGCAAGCACGACCGCGAGGGTGCGGCTGCCCTTGGGCGTTGGCGTGAGCGCCGACGCATCCGCGGCGGCAGACGTTCTGCGCGTTGATTTCACGGCGGTGGAGGGAGACTTCAAGCGCGCGATCAGATTCGGAAGCGTGTCCCGGACCCTGACGGTATCAGTCCCGACCTGCAGGGGCACGGTGAAAATTTTCTCGGCAATCGCGGGCTTCCTGCGCAGAAACGCTTCGGGATTCTTCAAAAATTCCGGTTCTTCTTCCGGCGTGAGCAAGGGAGGCGTCGCGGATTTCAGCGCGGCGGCCACGGCCTTGACCAGTTCGTCGACCGTCTTGATGCCGGGCTTTTTCGCGGGCTCTTCCGCGCGCAGTTCCGGCCGTCCGAGGCGGCTGGCGATTTCGGTCCACAGCTTCTGGCGCGCGGCTTCGTTGATGGACTTGGAGGAATTCTCCGACATGCGGTTGATTTCTTCGTACGTGATCCCCGCCAGCTGCGTGTCCGAATAGCCGGGCGCGAAATTCGGGCCGTGCTTCGCGTCGTTGAAAGGCACGGCATGGAGGTCCTGGCCGTTGTAGGTGAACGGCATGTTCAGGACAATCTGATGCCCCTTGTCCGCGGGAAGCTGCGGACGCTGGATGCCCAGATACGAATAGCCGGCCGCGACCGTGACGTCCTGGTCGGTAAGCGCATTGTAAACGAGGCCGTTCTTGACCGTGTAGGTCTTGGCCAGAGACCCATGGACAAAGGAGTTTTCCGCCTGAAGTTCCGCGGAGCTGTTCTGCACGAGACTGCTGATGACGCGGGACGAACCAAACAGCCGGCTGTTGCGGATGATGGAGCCCTTGATGTAAACGCCGTCGATCGTGATGCCGTTCTGGACATCGTCGAACGTGATTTCAAAGGTACCGGCGATGCGGCCTTCGTTGTCGACGTAGACTTTGCCGATGTACGTGTTGGTGATCGGATGCACGATGTTGCGGAGCGTGGCGTAATGGATCGCCTGCTCGACCTGGCGGGTCGTGGCCGCGGGCGCCGCGGTGACGGCGGCGCCGTTGTCGTCGACAAGGCTGCCCTGGTCGTTCAGTTCGATCTTCGTGCCGTAGCGCGCGAGCAGGAGGAAATTGGAATTCGCGTATTCGAGCGGACGGCGGTAGCGGTCCCAGTAGGAATCCGCGCCGAAATCATAAACGCCCAGCCAGTTGGGGCCGAGCTGCTTGTTGTAAGTGAGATAAAAACGGACTACTTCGCGATACTTGGCCGTTTCCGCCTCTTTCTTGTCCTGGATCTTGCCGGCGTCGCCGAGCTTCTCCGCTTCGCGCAGCGCCGCGTCCAAATCCGCCTGCAGTCCCGGCAGGAGCGAGAAAACGCGGCTGATGTTCTCTTCGGAAACCGCCGCGGGATTGATGGCCGCGATTTCCGACGCTGCCGTCGTATCCGCTTCGATGCCGCGCAGAAGGAGCGCCATAGGCTTGATGAATTCCGGAGGTTCGCGGTTGATGTTCTTCGGACCGCTCAGCGTCGAGGCGTAAAATTCCGCGAGCGCATTCACGAGTTTTCCCGCCACGCGATGGGATCCGAGCGAATACAGGCCGCGATGGCTGCCGAGCCAGGTCTTGGCCGCGTCAACGGCCGTGGCTCCGCCCGCTGCCTTGAAAGTGCCTTTGGGCAGGCTGACCAGAATGCGGCCGGCCGCGTCGGCTTCATAGAGTCCGAGATCTTTGAGGTTGCGTTCGGTGACCGCGTTGTCGCCCTGGAGTTCCTGGGCGAACTTCACGAGCAGCGCGCCGTTGCCCTGCTGGTGGAGAACGTCGGCCGACGGGACCATGACCTGGCCCGCGTAAACGTCGTCGATGTAGCTGCCGTCGTTGGAAATGCCGAGAGGGGCATGCGTGGCCAGAACGAGCGCGAAAAGCGTCAAAGGCCGCGCCGCGGGCGTGGCCGTATCCGTGCGAGTCAACAAGTCGCCGAAAACGCTGGAGGAACCGCGCGAGGAATGCTCGGTCTGGTTGAGGCCGTTCATGCGCTTGGCGCGTCCGCCGTTCAGCGTGTGGCGGATACGGACGACCGTGCCGGTATTGTCGGTGAATTTTCCGTCCGCGTTGATGCCGATGCCGATCGCGGCCTTGGCTTCATTATAAATGTTGATGGTGCCGAGCAGGTTGCCGGCGCCGCCCTTTCCGGGCTCCTTGACCTTGTTCCACTGTTCGATGATGGAAAGCACCTGGACGGGCTTTCCGCTGGGGCCCACTTTGCCCCGCGTGAGCGCCTTCACTTCTTCTTCGCGCAGGGCGCGTTCGTCTTCGGAAGTATTGCTGATGATTTCGATGTCGTACGGCCAGAAATTCGAGGCCGGATTCAAAAGCTCGCGGATGTATTCGACGTTCTGCTCGAGCGTGCGCAATTCCGCGCGTCCGGAGACGGGCGCGGCCGCGACGGGTTCTTCCGGGTTGATCATGGTGGCCAGCTTGTCGCGCGCCCGGATGAGTTCGTCCAGTTCCGCCTGGAAAGCCTCGCGGTTCTTGCCGAGCGGACGGTCGGCGATCAGGGCCCGGGCCGACGGAATGAATCCCTCGGCTTCGTTCAGAAGGTTTTGCGCCGCCTGCGTCGGATTGCCGGTTTGGGAAATCAGCGCGGCTTCCTTATTAATCTGATCGCGCAGGTTGAAAAGCCGGTCCAGCGGAAAGGGAGTGGCCGCGGGGGTGCCGGTAACCAATTGAGTGCCCGCCGGGCGTACTTCGACGACGGCGGCGGTTTGCGCGCGCGCGGAAGCGGGACGGCGAGATGCCGCGACCGGGGCATAAAGCCGGTTGAAGTCCTGTGCCGTGCTCGTGACAGGCGCGATCATGACGCCCTGCTCGTCGAAAGCGGCCGGACCTTCTTTGGATTCCCCGCGGGAAGGATTCACTTTAAACTGGATGCGCGACGCATTCCCCGTCACTTCGGACTGCGCGGAAAGCACGCCGGAAAGAATGGGATGGCGGTTGGCGGCTTCGGCCACTTTTGCGCCGATCTCCGCGTGCGGGATCTGATATTTTTCCCAAAGATTGGGCGCTCCGGATTCCACGAGCGACTTGAAGAAAACCGCTTCCTGGCGGTTCAGCGTGGGCGTTTCGAAATAAGACGACACGTCGGACGTTTCTTCGCGCAGGACTTTGTGGTAGAGCTCTCCCCCGTCGGTCTTCAGAATCTTGGGCTGGATCACGGCATAGCCGATGTTCTTTTCCTTCATGAGGCGCACCAGGCCTTCGGTGTGGAAACCGCCGGTGACGAGCACCGCGGCTCCGTTCGAGGCGTTCTTCAGCGTGTTCTGAAGGAGGATCTCGTCGCGCTTGCGGGCGCCTTCATAGAAAGACAGGGCCTGGTCGATGCGTTTCTGCAGGGCTTTGCGGTCGGTTTCCGTTTCGCTTTTGCCCGCGAGTTCCGGCAGGCGCTTTCCGAAAACGGAATCCAGGATTTCTTTCTGGCGCTCCTGATACTTCGCCTGGTCGTCCGCCGTCCATTTGAGGCTGAGCAGTTTTTCCACCAGGCTCACGTCGTCCAGCATGCGCACGAGCTCGCGTTCTTCCGGCGTCCGCGCCAGCTTTTCGATGAGCCAGCCTTCCAGGACGTCGAGCTCCGAGAAGAGCTCCGTGGAATCGACTTCCGAGCGCAGGATGACCGCGCCGAGCTGCTTCAGGTAATCGGGATAATCTTTGAGGGAAATGCCGCGGCTTGCAGCCCAATCCCATACTTTTTCCGCGATGCCGCGCGCGGGCATGCCGCTTTCGAGATTGGCGAAAACTTCGACGAGGTTCTTTTCCTGGTCCTTGCCCGCGGCCTTGCGCAGGGCCTGCATCAGCTTTTCTTTCTGCTCGCGCGCCTTTTTCGGGGCAAACGCCTTTTCGAGGTCGCCCAGCACGAGGAGGCGCACCAGGTTCGGGAAGCGCACCTGCTCGAAGCGGTCGTTGAGGTCGATCTGGAGCTGGTTCTTCACCTGGCCGGAAAGGAATTGCAGGTACGCGGCCAGCTGGGGCGAAGACTCGCCGTTGTCGTAATCGCCGAACTTGCGGCGCTGCCGTTCCTTGATGAATTCGCGGAGTTCCGGAGAAAAGATGCGGGACTTGGCAAGCTCGGCATTCGCGTCCACGGGTTTGAGAAGCGCCTGAATCTCGTCCTGCAGGAAAATCAGCTCGCGGAAAGTTTTCAGGTTTTCGCGGTAAAGGTCCGCGTCTTCGGCGCCCTGGATCTGGACTTTCTCTTCCTGCGCTTCAAGGCCGGACTGTTTCTGCTTTTTGTAACGGTCCCACGCAAAAAGTTCGACGCCGTTCAATTCGCCTTTTTGCACGAGGTCCTGAACCATGGCCTCGTTGACTTCGGAATATTGCGGGAAAAATTCCAGGTATTCGGGATGAAGTTCGTCGATGCTGCCTTCGAGCGAGACCAGCATCTTGCCGTCTTTGCCGGCCTGGTGCGACTCGATCCAGTTGAGCAGCCCGTTGATTTTCTGCTGCGCGTCGGGATTGGCGTGCGCGTCCTGGATGTGGAAGATGAACGGCTTTTCTGCTGAGGCCGCGGGCTGGTAATAATCTTTCAGGCTGCCGAGTTCCGCGGGAATCTGAACGGGGTCGAGCAGCTCACGGATGCCTTCGAGATTGCCGACCTGCGGGAGCGCGACCGACTGCGCGTAAAGCAGACCGTTTCCGGACACAGTGGTGGCGCTGAAGAAGAAAACAACCGCGAGGCTCGTCCAGCGGTTGATTTTTTTCGTCAGGCTCGGTGTTACCCACGGCGTCTTTGGCGTCATAGAGATCCTCGTTTCGATAGATTTTTAATCATTAAATACTTTTAGTAAGCTTGGAGAGAGAGGGCTGCCCTTTTAAGATGCTTAAAATTTATATCTCTCCTCACCCCTTGTCAATTTGTTGCTAATTGTGATATGGCAAGAACTAACACCCCTGAACTCGGGCTAATAAACACGTTAGAAAAGTTCTTGTAAATCCCTCAAAAAAAAGACACTTGGAGACAGGCCCGAAGACCTGGCTCCAAGTGCCCGATTAGGCCGATTCCAGCACGCGCGCTTCGGCGCGGATCGCGGTTTCGACCGCTTCCATGAGGTCGATCGCCTGCGTGTTCACATTGGCCACGCTCACCTGCTCGTCGCCGGCCACCACGATCTCGCCTTCCGACAGCGGCGCAGCGCTGAGCAGCGCGGCCTTGAGGTTCGCGGACTCAGTGACCGCGCCCGTGATGAGCTGCGTGATGCGCGTGACTTTGCCGAACTCGCGGGTCAGCTCGTCGGCCTGGACGACCTTGGCGACGAAGGCATCGAGCGAAGTCACATCCGCGTACAGCGGCACTTCGAGCTGCGCGTTGGCGGTATCGAGCTGTGTCAGCATTTCGCGTTCGGCGGCGCCCACCGCGGCATTCGCGTAGATGACCAGTTTCACGTTCGGGCCGAGTTTGGCCAGCATGCTTTCGATGAACGTCTTGTCATAGCCCGCCTTGTATTCCACGATGTAACGGCCCGCGGCTCCGGCCTTCGCGGTCACGCCGACGGAGGCGGCCAGATCAGCAATGGCTTCGCCGAGCACGCGGTCGAGCGTGTGCTCGACGCCGGTCGCATCGGCGGCGGTAATCTTGTCGAGGAGCGCGGCAAAGCGCGCTTCGGAAGGCGCGCCCACGGCTTCCACCATCTGTTCGCGGACTCCGGGCGCTTCTTTGAGTTCCGCGCGCGGGGCTTCGGGCTTCACGATTTCCTGGGCGACGGGCTGCGGCGGAACCTGGACTTCCGGACGCGGCGCCGCGGGAGCCTCACGCAGTTCGGCCGGGCCGGGCTTCAGTTCCGTGGGCAGCTGTCCCGCGGGCATGGTCGCCGACGCGGAAACCGGCGCCGGAAGCTGCCGCTTGATCTTGTCCGTATCCAGCCATACCAGACGTCCCGTGTCCTGGAGGAAAATCACTTTCTTGTCGTCGTCCTTGTTCACGTCCACGTCCCAGGCCAGCTGCAGCACTTCGAGCACCTTGGCGTAGTTTTCCTGGAACTGCTTTTCGATGCCGTCTTCGGCGACTTCCGACGGCTTCATGCCGCGTTCGCCGCCTTCTTCCTTGGGGCGCGTGTCGCGCGGGAACCGGCGGTCGAAACGCGTCCGGCCGTCGCGCATGAGAATCGTTTCGAACATGTCCGTCTGCCGCAGGACCTGGCGGTCCACGCCGAACGCGGTCAGGTCCAGCACCAGGATGCTCACTTCGCTGCCGTCGATCTCGCGGTAGCCGTGGCGCTCTTCTTCGCGCGTCGCGTGCTTGTCCGCGGGAACCGTGACCTTCTGGCCCGCGCGCAGGTTTTCGATGTTCCGGCGCTGGGATTCGAGGTCGTAAATCGCGGGGCCGCGGATGGCGGTCACGCCGTCGACAAGGCGCATGCCTTTGGGATGCAGGTACGCGTCCGAGCTGTCCTGGTCGACGCGTTTTGTTCCGAGCCTTCTTCTGAGCCGTTCGACGACCTGATGCGTAAGCGTGGATTTGCCCGTGGACGAGAGCCCGTACAGGCCCACGACCAGCAGATGAGGCCCGGAGGCCGCGAGCTTGCTCTGGTGCTTCAACAAAATCCGTTCGACGAGCCATTCGATGTAAGGCTCGTTGGTAATGGCCGCTTTCTGCGAGGTCAGCTCGCCCATCTGCGCATGGATGGCGCGGATTTCATCCAGAAGAGGCTGGGCATCCGGCTGAGCGCCTTCGGCCGAAGGAGGCGCCGCGCGCAGCACGACAAGCCGGGCCCGGGCGTCCTGCAGTTTTTCCTGCCAGGCCTCGAGCTCGCGCTCAATGCGGTCGAGCGATTCCTGTTCTTCGGTTCTCAAGGCGCGGGGCTGTTCCGCCTGCGGCATTTCCCGGAACGGCAGGAAAGCGCCCAGGTCCTGCGGCATGAGGACTTCGTGATGCACCTCGGCGCCGCCCTCGTCTTTTTCCGTGTATTCGAGATTGAAAACATATTGCGGCGAGGCGTCGAGATTGGCCGCCTGCTTCCGGGCCGCGTCGGCGAGGATGCCCTCCGCGATCGGCGCGGGATGGTCCGCCAGGTATTTCTTCAGGTCTTCGGCAATGCGCGCGCCGCGCGTGCCCCAGGCCACGTTCTTGTATTCGAATTCGAAGAGGTACGCGTAGTACATCAGGAAGTCACGGCCGTTATTGATGGACGCGACGAGCTTGGCTTTGTCGATGCGCGCGATGCGCCGGTAAATGGCCTGCTTGAAGCTGCCCACCGGGTCCATGCTGCTGCGGTAATCCCACAGGACGCGGTACAGGTAATTGATGTTCTCATGCTCGGCGGCCCAATCCAGATAGAACAGGTCGAGCGCGGTCACGCCTTCGTTGGTGGCCTGCTGTCCCGAGAAATGCTGGGACATCATGCCGGCAAAGGCGTGGAGGCCGAGGCCCTGCACGAGCAGCCGGGCGTTCTGCGTGTAGGTGAAGACGAGCATTTCGGCCAGGAACGCGGGCTTGTCTTCCGGCGCGGCTTCGACCCATTTCTTCTGCCACACTTCCTTGGGCATGTGGATTTCGTACGTGCCGTCTTCGGCGAGCGTCGGGAAGAACAGGATGCCGGGATACTCCGCGCTGTCGGGCCGCGGGTAAAGGGAATTGCCCTTCAGGTCGTCGACCACGAACACGATCTTCTCCTGCTGCATCATCTGGCTGAGACCGTCGTAGATCTTGCCGATCTTGCGCTTGTCGATCCAGGCCTTGACTTCGCGCGGCACGCTGTAGCGTTCGCCTTCCACGCCGTCTTCGTAGGTGTGATGCGTGATGTCGGTTCCCCGGCCTTTGTATTTTTCCAGCAGGCCGAAGCGCACGGGATCGAGATTGGGCGTGCTGGGCGCCTTCTTGAAGAAGAGTTCCCGTTCGAATTCCGCGGGCGCGGCCCGGATGACGCGCTTGCGGGCGCCCATGTCCGCGCCTTCGCCGCGCGTCGTGGCTTCCCAGAGCTGATGGTAGAAGCTGCCCATGGTGGTGTCCGCGCGCAGGTCGTATTCGCGGTTGAGCCGCTGCAGGTAGAGCTCGTAATGCTGTTTCAGATGATCCCGGTGGTACTGCTTGTAGCCCTCGTTGTATTTGCCGTTCGGGCCCGGATGGTCTTCGGCCACGGCGTGGTCGAGGAACCACTGGTTCAGGTCGCTGATGCCGCTGCGTTTGTCCGGCGTAAGGTACATTTCCAGGAGCACGGACTGCTTGTGGCGCGTGATGCGGTCCGGCGAGCCGAGCAGACGTTCCGCGGTTTCCGCGACAATGAGCTGCGCGAGGAAATCCGGATTGTTCTGCTGCTGCTGCCAGGTCGCCTGCGGCAGGTGCACGAGCAGAATGGGATTTTTCTCGTACTCCCTGATCGCCGCCGCCAGCGCGGCCGCTTCTTCCCGCTGGCTCCTGCGGATCATCGTGATGAGCTGGGCTTTTTTCTCGTTGAGCGTCAGGTCGGTCACGATGTCGCCCGGCGCCCTCTCGTAGCCGTAGGTCACGAAGCTGAGAATGCCCATGGGATTCTTCGTGGGGTCCAGGCGCGGGTACAGGAATTCGTCGTGCACGAGATGCTCGTAGCCCATGCGCTTTGCCAAAGGTTTGATTATCTTTTCAAACGAATCCGAGCCCGGGCCTCTCTCGTCCGGTCCGAGCCGGTCCACCATGAACCGGATGCGGCCTTTCTTCAGGAGGAACAGCAGCCTTTCGCCGAACGTCGCGGGTTCCGGCAGATTTTCGCCGCCCTTGAGCATGGTGGCCAGCGCCTCGTCGTCGACCGGGAACACGCGCCGGATCCTTTCCATGACGGCCTCGCCGGTCGGATGCGCGTGAATGTCGATGACCGACGCGCGCCGCACCGGGTCCATCGTGTTGTACAGGCGGTCGCTCAAAGCCATGAGGAAGCGTTCTTCTTCACTGGTCAGGTCGGAAGAGCCCGGTGCCTTCTTGGTGAACACCTGGTACTGCAGGATCATGTCGCGCGGATCGGATTCGGACGTTTCATCGAACTCGCGCAGTTCCGCACGGGCTGCGGCGGCGGGCACGGCGGCCGCTTCGGCCGCGGGTTTGACTTCGGTCCGCGGCTTCGCTTCCGGGGCGCGGAGCTCGGGTTTCTTTTCATCCGGATTGGGCACGCGCACGAGCCTGTTTTCGTCCTGCAGCCACACGACCGCGCCGTCGCGGTGCCGGCGCGCCATGTCGAGGATCATGTGCCTCTTATAGAAGAGACCTTCCTGGATCTGCTTCATCGTGTAATCGCCGAGGATGTAAAGCTTGGAGTCGCCGCGCGTGCCGCCTTCTTCTTTTTTGCGCGCGTCGCGGTCGAGGCGGCGCAGGAGGCGCACGACGTCTTTCGCGAACGCAACGGGAACGATCATGCCGTTGTCGTTCACGGTTCTCAGGATGGACTGGTCCAAGCCAAAAACCGTGAGGTCCATGAGCAGCCATTTCAGGCGGTCACCGCGGATCGTGCGCTGGCCCTGCAGGAATTTGTCGTCATGCGAATGCCCGCTCGGACGCGGCGCATGAGGGTCCACTTTTGTCAGGATGGGCTGGCCGCTCACGAGATTGAGCAGGTCGCGGCCGCTGCCGGCGATGTTGTAAATGGGCTGTTCGGCGATGATCGTGAAACGTCCGCCGTCCGGCAGGCGCTCGTAGCGGATCGGCCCTTTCAGGTTCGCGTCGGAGCTGATGTAGCTGACCAGGTTGCCGAGAGGCTCGTTGGAACGGTCCACGTCGCCCTCCTCCTTGGCCAGGTGTTCCAGCAGGATGTCGGTCAGCGTGGTCTTGCCCGTGCCGCTCATGCCGTAAAGCGCGAGCAGGAAGGGCTGGATGTTGTGGTCCATGCGCATTCCCCGTGCCTGCGCGAGCAGCCAGTCGATGAACGGATGGCCTGAGGTTTCCGCGATCTCTTTGGCCGCGGTGTCGAGGCGCTTGTTCACGCCCTTGATCAGTTCGTTGAGGTCTTTGAGGCGGACTTCGTCGAGCTGGCGGATCTGATCCTTGAGCGCGGCAATGGGTTCCGCGTTTTCGGCAACGCCCGCATCGAGCCTGCCGAGTTCCGCTTTTTTGCCGGCGATTTCAGCGACAACCCCCGCCTTTTCCTCGAGAAGCTTGGCGCGCCGGGCCTTAAAGTCGATCATGCTGTCCCGGGCATTCTGGATTCTGCGCTGCTCTTCCTCTTTCAGCGCGCGCAGCTGCAGCTCGGGCTCGACGTCTTCGGTTTCCATGATGCTGCCGATGCCTTCGGGCACATACACTTTCAGGCCTTCGAGCTCGTCGACCGGCGGCGAATACAGGTAGCGCTGGTTCTTACCGGAAATATGTTCGGCGATGGCCGGGTTCTTGGCCGCGGCATCTTCGAGCAGCGGGGCCAGGGCCTGGAGCCTCTTGTCCATCGGAATGTCCATAAGGCGTTCTTCGAACAGGTAAGCGTAATAGACCAGCAGGTCTTCACCGGACCTGACCGCCAGCGCGAGCGCGTCCGGCTTGGCGCGGGTGATGTCGTTGAACATCTTGTAGATGAAGCGCTTGTAATTGCCGATCACGTCCTTGCTGCTGCGGTAATTCCACAGGAAGTCGAACAGGTACCGGATGTTGCCCTCCGCCGCTTCGTGCTGGATCACGTACTGGTCGAGATCGTTGACCCAGTGGCTCCGGTGCTCCGGCATCGCGAAATGCAGGGCCTGGAAACCCGCCCATGCATTGCGCGACAGGCCTTCGACCCAGGGCAGGTAGTTGAGCACGTAGTTGTAGACGAGAACTTGCGCGAGGAAGGCCGGCGAGGCCTGGGCCTGCCGCCACGTCTCTTCGGTCATGTGCAGCTCGAGCTTGGATTCCTGCGGCTTGTCCGGTTCCGCGTACGTCATGAAGAACAGGATCCCGGGCGTGCCCTCGGGAAGCTTCGCCGCGTCGGGCCGCGGATAAAAGGCCTGCGGCTTGCCCGCGACGCGGACGTCGTCGATCTTGAAATCCACGCGCTGCAGCGATTCCATGAACTTGTTGGTGAAATTTTCCCCGATGCCGTGCCGTTCGATCCATTCCCGCACGTCGGCTTCGATCGGCTCCAGCCGTCCTTTGCCGCGGTACTCGGCTTCGAGCACGAGGCGGTCTTCGCGCGCCAGGTTCGGCGTATTCGGGGCCTTTCTCACGTCGATCTCCGAAAGCCGGAAGTCCGGCGTATCCGTCCTGCCGGGCAGGATCACGCCCTTGCGGCGCGCGGTCTGATCCAGCGCCTGGCGGAAATTCCACATGCTCGGGTCTTTGGTCGGCAGGTAGTCGCGGGCCAGCATCTCGAGGTATTCTTCGTTGCCATTTCTGAGGAACCACAGGTTGATGTCCGAAATGCCCGCCTTGCGCGCCTCTTCGCTCAGGAGGAAGGATTCGAAAATCCCGCCCATGGCGTGCGGCGTGAGCAGTTCCGGCGATCCGATCAGTTCTTCGGAAGCTTCATGGATCACGATTTGCGCGAGGAAGTTGACGTTGCCTTTCATTTCTTCCCAGGTGCGCTTGGTCAGGTGCACGAAGATCGTGTCTTTGCCTTCGTCGTCCTTGCCTTCGTTGATGAAGCTGACGACGCCCATGGGATTGCGCTGTTCGTCGAAGCGCGGGTACATCCTCTCACGCAGGAGCGCCATCCCTTTCAGGCGGTTCAATCCTTTGATCAGGTTGTTTTTAGGCTCGGAAGTCGGAAGCGCTTTAGCCAGCGTAATGGCTTCGTCCAGGGAAAGGTCCATGCTGGGCTCGATCTTCTTGGCCTGCTGAGCGAGCTGGCGCAGCAGGGCGAGCAGCGGCTCGCGCTGCGGGACCGATTCCCCGATTTCCGCCAGGTTTCCCTTGAGCTTTTCGATCTCGCCCTGGAACTTGCGGGACTGGCGGCTCAGGATGGGCTGATAATACGGATCGCGGCTCGCGACTTCCATGATCGTCTCGGTCGCGCTCATGTCGTCGATCATGAACTTGATCTTGCCCTGTTTCAGGAGAAGCAGCAGGCGTCCGCGGAACGTGGTCGGCTCGCGCTTCTTGGCTTCGAGGAGCCGCAGGCTTTCGCCGCTCACGGGATAACTTTCCGCGATCAGGTCGGTCACGGCATCGGGAATGGCCTCGATCTTCGCAAATTTCTGGGTGGGCTGGTCGGCCCGGGCCTTGGCGCGCAGCGCGCTGCTCAGGTGCGCGAGGAAGTACGATTCGAAGTTCGTCGTCGGCTCCGTGCCGGGCGCCTTTTTCGTGGCCGTGGCGTCTTCCACGTAACGCATCTCCGCGTGGCGGGCGATGTCGTCGATGCGGCTGAAATACGCGTCGTCGGTGAGTTGGACGCGGTTGACTTCTTCGCCCAGGAAATCCATGACCGCCATCGCCCGCGAAGAATCGCCGGCAAGGGCTCTCAGGCTGTCGGTCTTGGTGTAGACGGCGGGCAATCCGGTCACCACACGGAAAATGTCGTCGATGAATTCCTGGAACTGCCGGCTCTTGATCGAATCCGCCGAATATTCCGGCGCGAGAAGGGCCAGCGCGTCATCCAGTTCCACTCTCCGGCGGACGGGATTGAAGAACGCCACGGGCACTTCTTCGAAGGCGCCCCGGCGGCTCGAATCCGCGATGTGATACTGGTTCTTGTAAGGGGCCAGGTACTGCTCCAGATTTGAGCGGCGGTCGCTGAGGGTCCCGGCCGAACGCGGGACGGTCAGCACCGCGGGATACGCCAGGTATTTTCCGGCCAGTCCCACGGCCTTGTCCTTGAGTTCCTGCGCGATCTTCAGCGTGCTCTGATTCGCGTCGGCGGCGGCTTTACCGGCCCGGGCAATGTCTTCGATGCTCACCAGGTCGGCGCTGGAAAGGGTTTCGAGGCGGTTCATCTGGCGGTACTGGCGGATCCAGTCCAGGAAGTTCTGCCAGCGGCCGGCCGCGGTCTGCAGCGTCGAGAAGCGCGGCGAATCCGTCCACAGCATCGGCCGTTCCACGAAAGTGGCGCCTTCCTGCTGCGCCAGGAGGAGCAGTTCGGTGTCGAAGCTGAAGCGCTTCTCCACGGATTTGCGGAGGATCGCCTCGAGGATGTTGCGCGGGTAAAGCTTCATGCCGACCTGCGAGTCCACGAGCCTGTCGTGCGTGAGCGGCGTGAAGAGGTAAATCTTCGCGAAGTATTCGCGCGTGACGACTTTCACGCGGTCGGCTTCCGCCGTGGGCAGCGGATCCACGCCCATGGGCAGCGCGAAATCTTCGAAATCGTCTTCGTCGTAAAGCTGGCGTCCCGACGGGTTCGAGAAGCGCGAACCGGTCGCCACGATCCGGGATTCGAATTTCTGGGCGGCATTGAAGCGGATATTCCCCTGCTCGGTGAGCACCGTGGCCCCAAGCGCGACGCCGCTCCAGCGCGGGTCCATCGTGTTGTCGGCGTCGGTGTAGAACACGAGGTCCGCGGGCGCGCGGCCTCCGGCTTCGGAGCTGATCG
This sequence comes from Verrucomicrobiia bacterium, assembly GCA_035495615.1. Taxonomy (NCBI): domain Bacteria; kingdom Pseudomonadati; phylum Verrucomicrobiota; class Verrucomicrobiia; species Verrucomicrobiia bacterium. The sequence continues at coordinate 26,812 of DATJFP010000088.1, forward strand.
CGTACTTCATGCCGTGCACGATCTGCGAGCCTTTGCCTTCGGACGGGTCCGCGCTTTCCATGTTGACGATGCGAACCTGGCCGGAAGTCAGATAAGGCGTAAGCGCCGCGTCGGAAGCGAGGATCTGCCGCGCCACGTCCCCGCTGCGGTCCGGGTCGGTTGCGTTGCGCGAAACGTAAATGACTTCCCAGTCGATGTTCGTGCCTGCGTAGAGTTCTTTCAGGCGCTCGAGCTTGACGCGCAGCGCGTCTTCTCCGTAAGGATTGTCCGCGCTCTTGGGATTGAGCCGTCCCTTTTCGCCGTAGATGCCGATTACGTACGCGACTTTCAGGCGCTTGCCTTCCTGCTTGAGCTGGGCGTCGATCTGATCCACATTTTTCGCGGACTCGATAAAAAGGTCGCGGACCTTCTCGACCTGGTCCTGCGTGATAATCCAGTTGTTCAGGACTTCGGCCTTGAAGCGTTCCGGCCATCCCGGAGACTGCGGCGTCCAGGCCGCGAGCCGCGCGAAATAAGGATGCTGCGGCTGTTCCTGGCGCAGGCCGTCCAGCGGCGTGGCCATGCGCAGCGCGCGCACGTACGTGTCCGTGTAATTGCTCTCCTCGACCGCGAGCGGCGAAGGCTGCAGCAGCCCGAGCTTGCCGCCGGAAAGGATGTCGATCAGCGTGAGCACGTCCGCGGGCTTCGAGCTCAGGTCATGGGTCCGCTGCCGGATGACTTCCCACGTGTTCAGCCCGTTCGCATACAGCGCCGCGTGGCGGAACAGATCGTCGATGAAAACGCGGTAGGCGTTGTGGCGTTCCTCGTCGCCGGTATAGCCTTCGAAGATCGCCGCGAGCCCGCGGTCGATGATGAGGCTCTTCTTGCCCGCGTGGTAGTAAGCCACGCTGCGGTTCGGCCGGTTGGACAGCTCGAAGTTGATGCCCGTGTCGCGGCGCGCCTGCTCGAGGAAGGTGTTGAGCAGCTGTTCCTCGGGCGTGATTTTCTGGCGTTCGCGCTTCTGGACGACCGCGTTTCTTTTTGCCGGAGCGATTTTCAGGACCGCCGGGTACGCGGTCAGGTTCTCGTTGCGGCGCAGAATGCTCATCAGCCATCTCTTTTCGTCGAGCTTGAGGTCCTGGGCGTTCACGAACGTCTCGTCGTCGACGCCCATCTTAAGCTCGGCCTCGATCGAGGCCTTCAGCGAACGCGCCTTCTGCGGGCTTCCGAGGAAAAGGCCGAGCGTTTCTTCATCCAGGGAGGAGCCGATCTGGTGCCGGTCGAGGAGCTGCTGGATAACCTGGCTCAGCGCATAGCGGCCCTGGAAAGGCGCCACGACTTTGGCGAGCACCAGCGAAAAGTCCGGGTTGTTGCCTTCGTAGATTTCCTGCTCGTCGATCAGCCGCTGGATCATGAGGCGCGCGTCACTGGAGCTTTCCCGCGCCGGGCTCGTGCTGGCCCAGTCGAAGACCTTGCCGATCACGCGGAATTCGCGGACGAGCGTCTCGAAAACCGGCTTGTACAGCGAAATGTTGCGGTACGCCTCGCGGATGTCGGCGGCCGTCACGTTGTCCAGCGTAGACTTGACGAACGCGTCCAGCTCCGCGGCTTTCGCCGCATCACCGTTCACGGCCGTCCCGGCTTCGACGCGCTGCTTGGCCAGCGCCCGTTCCTGGTACCAGCCCGACGTGATGCCCTGGCTGCGGGCATACGCCGTGGCCAGGAGGTCTTCGCCGTTCTGGAACAGGATATTGCCCACGATTTCCACGCCCGAGAACGACTGGCCGAACCGTCCCACGGGCTGCACGGCTCTCGGGATGATGTACAGGACGTTCTTCTTATAAATGACGTTGTACGGGATGTTGCGGTTGTGCAGGTTTTCCATCATGGCCTGGGCAAGCGTGGCCAGGTTGTCGAGCGTCTCCGGCATCGTGGAATCGGGCTTCAGGGCAAACCCGCTGAGCGGCATGGCATCGGAAGTAACGATGCTTTCCACGCGGATGGAATCGCTCACGAACAGTGATTCGGTCTTGATGTTGTCGAACGGCAGTTCCTTGTTCTGGAAGAAGTGCACGTGCGGGTGTCCGACCGACGCATTGGCCCCGATCGAGTTGAACGTGAACGTCGAGCCCGGCATCTCTTTCGCCGCGTCCAGGACAAGGCGCAGGAACTTGCGGCCCATGCGCTGGCGCTCGGCCTTTTCGTAGACCAGCATGCCCTGGTGCTCCTGATGCGGGTACGCATTCCACATGAACCAGGCCTTGACGGTCGCATCGCCGATGCGGCGCGAGATTTCATGGATGATCTTGTGCGGCTCTTTCGTTCCGAGATCTTTGAACGGGTCCGGGAAAACGCCGTACGGATAATTGATGCTCTTGTACGGCTGCAGTTCCGAGAGCGGCGCGCCCTGGCGGCGTGCGCGCTTGGCGATGTAGCGGATCACGAAATTGTCCGGCGTGATGACGCGGCGGTAACCGTCCGCGGCATTTTGCGGGTTGTACATGATCGGGACGATTTCCGGGTCGGTCAGGCCGCGCTTGCGCAGCTCGTCGCTGATGATCTGGATCTGGTCCAATTGATCGTAGAGCGCATCTTCCAGGGTCATGTGATGCAGCGCCACTTCCTGCCCGAGGTCCAGCTGATGCTCGAGGTAGATCTCCTGCGCCTTGCCCAGCGTTTCCGGCTTCGAGAAATCGAGCGCGAGAATGTCGTCGGAGAGTTTGCGCAGTTCCGATTTGACCGGCTTCTGAAGGCCGCGGTCGTCGAGCTGCCGGCGGACCTCCGCGTCCAGGACGGCCAGCGCCACCGCGTCGGTATAGCCCGCGGGATTGCGGCGGAAATCCTGGTCCATTTCGGCCGACGTCATGAGGTCGTAACCCTGGATGCCTTCGACTTTCGTGTCCGGCTGCAGGGCCGCGATTTCCTGCGCGTTGAAATCATACGTGTAAAGCGCGATGAGCTCGTTGTTGATCCAGTGGTCGCTTTCAGGAAGGCCGGTGTCCAGCGCGATCTTGCCCGTGGCTTCGTGCAGCGCTTCCACGTCTTCTTTATGAAGCACGTAAGCCAGCACCGAACGCGTCTTGGCGTCGAACTGGAAGAGCGTGCGCCGCGCGGCGTCGGGCTGCGCGCGCTGTTCCCGCGCCTGGATTTCTGCGGCGGATTTCAGCAGCTTCTTATATTGTTCCGCGTTCAGGGCGTCGAAGCGCGCAAGCTCGAAAAAGATCGGGTGGTCAAAGGGCCGGTCGGACGACTTGACGACCTTGCGGATGCGGGACTCGTCGATCGCTTCCAGCGGCAGTCCCCATTCTTCGTGGATTTCCCGCTTGATCGCGGCCAGGCCGTCGACGTCATCGAGATCCACGCCGCCGGTCACCGTCATCGTGCGTGTGCGCGGGAAAACGAACGTGTCGCCGCGCTTCTGGAGCATCCACTTGCCGTTCGGGTGCTTGCCCATCAGGAAGACCGAGGTGTGCACTTCCCCGTCACGGTGCGCGGCCTGCATGGAAATGCGGCGGTCCGTCTTCTGGCCGGTCGCGGGATCATAGACGTCGACCTGCGTGCCTCCGAGGACCCAGGTCACGCGGCGGAAAAGATGCTCGAAGAGTCCCAGATTCTGGCGCGCCTCCAGCGCGAAATGCAGCCGGGCCGCCCATTGCCAGCCCATGGCGCGGTAAATCCGGCCCGCGGCCCAGACCAGCAGGCCGGTCAGCCGGGCCGGGATCCAGCGCGCGTCGCGCGCAAGGCCCTGATAAAGGGCGTGCGCGGCATTCAGATAAGAATCAGCGAGGCTGCCCTGGTCGTCGGTGAGCCGCGTCCAGGCTTCCTGGACGAGCGCATTCGCCTGTTCGAACCGGACTTCGTTATTGCTGCGGGCGCCGGCCATGCGGGCGGTGACTCCGGCCGTGATTTCGTCGACGGTCCTGAGTTCGGCCTTCAAGCCGATGTTCTGCCTGACGAAGTACGGCACAAAGTAATTGTCGAAACGGCGCGAGGACGAAAGTCCGTTGGTTTCCAGGACAATCTTCAGCGCGTCCTGCACGATCGGCTGCGCTTTCAGCGTGTCGAACGGCATGGCCGCGATCCTCGCGAGGTCGAGCTTCGGACCGCGCGGGCTGTCACGCAGGCCGCTTGCGAGCGCATAGATGAGACGGGCCTGATTGGTCTCGGCCGTGATCGCGCTTTTGGACAGCGTGCCGTCCCAGTCGAAGACCACAGCTTTGATGTCGTTCTGCTTGATGATCCGCCGCAGCCAGTTGTTCCAGTTGCCCAGGCCGTCGACGACCTGCGTGGCATAGCGTTCCGCGGGATTCTTTCCCGCCATCTCGGGCCGGCGGATGAGCACGAAATTCGCGCCCACGGCGTTGGCGGCCTCGGCCTCGGCAATGCCGTCGCCGATGCTCAGAATGTGCTTGCCGCCGTATTCTTCGGCCAGGCGCTTCATGCCTTCCATTTTATTACGCGGATAGCCCGGGTCCGGCACTTCGTGCGCGCCCCAGACCTGGCCGCCGCTTTGCTCGATCGGCAGCATGATGTCCCCATAGATGCGCTTGGGGATGAACTCGCGGTCGATGCCGGTCATGATGTAAGCAACGCCCTGCCCCGCGACGTAGTCGACGGCTTCCCGCGCCCCGTTATCGAGCACGATGCCGAAGCGCGCGACATCCTCCGCGTTCAGGTAATTTTCAAGGTAATCGAACACGCCCGCCGCGGTTTTTTCCTGGCGCAGGCGGCGCAGCGTGGGCTGCGGCAGATCCATGACTTCTTCGGCGTAACGGACCAGCACGTTTTTCGCGCGCTCGGAATCGAATTCGCGCATTTCCGGACGCTCGGGCCCGAACGGCGGCGCGCCTCCGGCCGCGATGGCCGTGACGGCCTGCGGCGCCCGGACTTCGGGCTTTTCTTCGATGACACGCAGTTCGGTCTTGGCCGCTCCGGCCGCGGAGACCTGCGCGGCAGGCGCCTGGATTTCCGCCGGGGCCATGGCCACGCCTTCGGCCAGCGAAACGGCCGGGGCTTCGCGCAATTCGGTTTTGATCGCCTTCAGGCCCGCGAGGTAGCTTGCGTCCGTCGCGAGGACCGACGTGCTGGCTTCGAGGATGGCGACGAGGCGTTTGACATGCGCGGCCTGCTCCGGCTTGTTCAGGCGGCGCAGGTTGCGGAGCGAGGCAAAGGCCTTCACGGCGCCGCCGTGGAGTTCCGTGCCGAATTCCAGCATATCGTTGATAAGCGACTGGAAGGCCTGAGACGCCGGGCTCGCAGGATCAAAGGCCGGGATCGCGGTCAGCGCAAGCGCCCTGTCGATGTCCATTTTCTTGGTTTTCGGATTGTAGACGGCGACCGGTTTGCCCGGCATGTCCACGATCTCGTAGCCGCCGAACTTCCCGGACTTTTTCACCGTCTCGGTCAGCAGGGCCGCGTCCAGGTACTGCTTCAGCGCGGCGAGGCGGTCCGCCGCCGGCACGCGCGCGCGGTCCAGGTTCACGAGGCGCGACGGGTACGACTGATATTTGAAGCGGGCCTGCGCGAGCCAGGCGTTCAATTCATCGGCGAGCTCGAGCATCTTTTCCAGCGGCGATTCCATGGCCTTGATCGCGGTCTGTTCGAGATAGGCCAAGTCCCCTTCGTCGATCGTCTTCACCGTCACGGTGCTGCGGTACTGCTCGACAAAAGTCTTCAGCATTTCCCAGCGCATCTTCGGGTTCGTGCTCGATTCCGCGGAGTTGGTCCAGAACACGAAGTAGCGTTTGAGCTTGGCCTGCTGTTTGAGCGCGAGCGTCAGCCATTCCGTGTCGAAGGTCCAGTTGTTGTCTTTCGCGGACTCGATGAAGCCGGCGACCGTGCGCGCGGGGAAGGATTTCAGCGCCATCTGCGTGTCGGCGATGCCTTCCAGGATGATGTCCTGGTTGAAGAAGAGCTTGCGGATGCCGGTAACGGCCTGGTTGATCGCGCCTTCGATGTCGTTGGGCGGCAGTTCCGGGAACGCGAACTTCGGGCGCGAGCCAATGCCGATGACGTTCTGGATCTCGCCCTCGTCATTGACCTGGTCCTGCATGATGAGACCGATCTGGCGGAGATCGACGGCAAGGTCCACGTCCGTGTAAACGAGAAGGTCGGCCGGCGTATGCCCGGGCCTGTCTTCCAGGGCGTCGATGGCCGCGTGATGCAGCTTGCCGCCTTTGCCCGGAGCGCGTCCCTGGATGGAAAGCGCGCGCACCTGGCCGGAAGCGAGGTACTGCGGGTACGATTCCGCGAGGATTTCCTTCACGACCTGCGCGCTCTGCTCGAACGTGCTGACCGGCGACGCGTAAACCAGTTCCCAGTCGATGTTCGTGCCGCCGAAGAGTTCTTCCAGCTGCTTGATCTTGCCGCGCAGCGCGTCCTGGCCCGTGGGATTCTTTTCCGCGTCGAACGGAAGGAGCGTGTTCTTGTCTTTCTGGATGGCGACGAGGACCGACACTTTGATGCGCTTGTCTTTGGCCTTCAGCGCCCCGTCGATCCTCTTGATGGCCGCGTAGGACGGCGCGAAGACTTCGCGGTTGATCGCCTGCACGGTATCGTTGGGCAGGAGCCACAGAGTTTCCGGAAACGCGTGCCCGTCGACCGTCGCGTTGGCGTAACGCTGGAAGTACGGATGATCCGGGTGCGCGGCCTGGAATTCGCCGAGCGGCACGCCCACGTCGAAAGATTTCCAGTACTGATCATTCGTCGTGATGCCTTTCGGGACGCCGGGCACAATGTCGTACTTGCCGGACATCATGATGTCCATCAGCATCAGGTAGTCTTCCACGTGTTCCTTGAAGTATTCGACGCGCTTGTCGAACACGTCCCACTTGCTGAGGCCCTGGCGGTAAAGCGCCTGCTGCTCGAAGAGGTCGTTCAGGAAGACCATGAACGCCTTGCTGGCCGGCGTGTTTTCCTGCTTGGGCGCGATGATCGCAAGGCCCACGTCGAACTGGATGGCGCCCTTGGCCCCGGCCTTGAGATCGAAAGCCGCGACGGATTTTCCTTTGCGGTCGGCGAGCGTGTAGTCGATGCCGGTGCGCGCTTTCAAGGCGTCGAGATAGCCTTTGAGAGTCGTCGTCTCTTCCGGCGTGACGGAGCTGCGCTCGCGGTCCTTGATTTCGAGCGTGCTGAGCGATTCGGGCGGCTTCACGTCCGCGAGGCCTGCCTTGTAATCTTTGCCGGCATTCAATTTTCCAAGCACATTGCGGATCGAGCCCGCTTCGGTCGCGCGCAGTTCCGATTTGCGTACTTCCACGAGATTGCGCTTGATCGCGTTCGCCTTGACGTAGCCGCCCGCGAACAGCATGCCCATGCGCACCACGTCGCGGACAAAGGCCTTGAACTCATCGCGCTCGGTTGAAGCCGCGGTGAAGTCCGGCGCGATCAGCGCCAGGCGGGTGTCGATTTCGAGTTTCTGCGTCTGCGGGTTGTACGCGGCCAGCGGACGGCCCGCGCGCGGCTCGAAGTAAAAGCCGAAATTCGGGAAGCCGCGCTTGCCCAGCTCGACGACCGTCTGGCCGCGCGGGTCTTTCCAGGCATAGGATCTGTCGCCGGTCACGCCGGTCAGGACTTCCGCGAAGTATTTTTCCAGGTTGGCTTCCTGAGCGCTCGCAACATCCGCGGGCTCGGGGCCGGCGTCGGCCGGGTACGAAAGATACCGGTCGCGGGATTCCGCGAACCAGTCGCTGAGTTGATTGGCCAGTTCCACCATGCGCGGGAACGGCGAGGCCATGGCCTCGGTCGCCAGCGCGATCAGCATCTCACGGTCTTCTTCGTCGATCGTCTGCACCTTGCCGATGTTCTTGTCCTGCTGCGCCCAGGTCTTCAGCATTTCCCAGCGCATGCGCGGGTTGGTGCTGGAATCTTCCGAGTTGGTCCAGAACACGAAGTAACGCTTGAGCGCCGCTCCCCTTTCCTGCGCGAGCTGCAGCCATTCGGTGTCGAACGACCAGTCCAGGTCTTTGGTATCTTCGATGTAATCGTCCAGCATCTTGCCCGGGAAGGCTTTCAGCGCCATCTGCGTGTCCGCGATGCCGGCGAGCACCGGGCTCTGCGTGAAAAAGTATTTTCTCAGCTGCGTGTTGGCCGCGTTGATCACGCCTTCGACGTCGTGCGGCGGCAGCGGCGGGAACGCGAAGTTCGGGCGCGAGCCCACGCCGACGACGTCCAGCACTTCGCCGTGGTCGTTCACCATGTCCTGGATGACCAGGCCGGTCTGACGCAGGTCGACCGCGAGGTCGACGTCGGTATACATCACGATGTCCGCGGGCTTGTGTTCCGGACGGCTTTCCAGCGCGTCTTCGGCCGCGGCTTTCAGCTTGCCGCCTTTGCCCGGCGCCTTGCCCTGGATGATGATCGAACGCGCGCGCTGTCCCACGTGATAGTTCGGGAAATCGCGCTTGATGATGTCTTCGGCAGCCTTGCCGCTCTGGTCCGGCGACGAGGCCGGCGAGCTGATCACGAGTTCCCAGTCGATGTTCGTGCCGCCGAAGAGTTCTTCGAGCTGCTTGATCTTGCCGCGCAGCGCGTCCTGGCCGGTCGGGTTGGTCACGGCGTCGAACGGGCTGAGCGTCTTCACGTCTTTCTGGATCGCGAAGATGACGGCGATCTTCAGGCGCTTGCCCTCGGCCTTGAGACCGCGGTCGATGCGCTCCACGGCGGCGTAGGACGCGTCGAAGACCTGTGTCTTGATGCCGTTGACTTCGGATTTCTTCAGGATCCACAGCGTTTCCGGGAACGCATGCGCGCCCGAGGCGGCTTCCTTATAGCGGTTGAAATACGGGTGGTTGGGATTCTCACGGCGGAATTTTCCGAGCGAGACCGAGACGTTCAGCTGGTCCAGGTAATCCTGGCCCGTCTGAATTTCCTGAGGCAGGCCCGAGGGCAGGATCTCGTAGGCGCCTTTGGAAAGGACGTCCATCAGGATCAGGAACTCTTCCGGGTTTTCCTTGAAGTAGGCCGAGCGCTTGTCGTAGACCTCCCACTTCGAATGCCCGATGCTGTACAGCTTGAGCTGCTCGAAGAGGTCGCGGACGAAAATCTCGCGGGCCCTGTCGGTCAGCGCGGGGCTGGCGAGGAAAGCGAGGATCGCGCGGTCGACCAGGATTTTCCGGGCGGCCGTGTCGTAAACCGCGGCCGGCATTCCCGGGCGGTCCGCGAAAGCAAAATCCACGCCCGTCAGCTGCGCCGCGCGCTCGATCAGGCGCTCGCCCTTCAAACGCTCGCGGTCCGGAACCGTGGCACGGCGCTGATCCGCGGTGTACGTGAACTGCGTCGGGTAGCTGGTCTGGGCGAATTCTTCGAGCCCTTCGGTGAACGATTTCGCGACTTCGAGGCCCTGCTTCTTCAGCACGCGCTGCATCTGCAGCAGTTCTGTCGGCTGGCCGCGGAAATAAAGGAAGCTCTGGCGCTGCACTTCTTCGGGCGTGATGACCGCCGCGCGCTCGTAAGCGACGGCCGCGCGGAACATGTCGCGGATCAAGGCCTGGAACGATTCGGAATCGGGATTGCCGGCTTCCAGCGCGGGAGCGATCGCCGCCAGGCCGTTGTCGACCGTCAGCGTTTTCGTGTCCGTGCGGTAGCTCGCAGCCGCCTGGCCGGGACGGTCCGCGTGCTGATGCTGGACGAGCACTCCGGTTTCTTCGGCAATGTCTTCGGCCGCGGCCGTCAAATGCGCGGTGAGGTTCGCCTGGTTCGCCGCGGGAAGCGTCTCGCGCTTGATGCGGCTCAGGCGGAACTTCGCGGGATACAGGAATTCCGTCGCCTTGTCCGGCCAGGCCGGCGTCTGCGCGGTGTAAGAAGCGAGGGCCACGCGGTTGCGGAGCGACGGTTCCACGGCGCGCAGGTACGGGTCCATCTTGTAGCGGTCGAAGAAGGTCAGGCTTGCCAGCACTTTTTCCCGGTGCGCGGCGGGGAGAAGCGCGGTGAGCGCCGCGGCGCGGCCGAACCGGTACGCATCGCCGAGGTCCTTGATCTTCTGTTTGATGGCAACGGCCGCGTCGGAAGGCCGGCCCATCGAGAGGCTGCGGACGAGCGCTTCGTCAACCGGAACGGCTTCGACCTCGCCCTTCACTTTCAGATAAATCCACCTCATTTCGGCGCGGCCGAACTCGATCGTCTCGAGATCGAGGTTGATCGTGACCGGGCCTTCGAGCCTTGCTCCATTCCTGTTCAGTGCGCGGCCGAAAAGGTCCAGCATCGGCTCCATCGGTTTCTGCTGGGTGTTGACGACGGTGATGACCGTGGTCGCGGGATCGTACGCGATGCCGCTCGCGTCGAGAAGCGCGCGGTACTGCGCCTGGATCTGATCGTGCCCGACCTGGGCCTGCGCCCGCGGGATGTCCTGCAGGCGGTCGAGCGTGCGTGCGCCGCGCAGCACTTCCCTGACGGCGGGGCTGGTTTCCGGCTGCGGCGCGCGCTGGATCGCCGGGAGATTGACGTCGAGCTCCGACAGATTGCCCGGGCCGGTATTGAATTCGAGGCCGTAGCGCAGCGCCAGCTGGCGGAGCGGCTCGAACTCGAGTTCTTCCAGGGCCAGGTCCTGGCTCCACAGCCGCACGTGCCGCAGCGTGTGATCGAGCGGGGCCACGTCCATGGGAGCAAGCGCTTTTTCCGCGCTCACGTAAATCATTCTCTTTCTCAAAGGCGCCTGGTCGTTGACGAAGACGGTCCACGCGTCGTTGACCGAAGAAGACGCCTGCTCGCCGAACACCTGGGCAAAGGCCGTGGCCATGGCGCCGGGCGCGGCCGCGCGGCTGAGCTCGCTCGCGCGCGAACGCAGGGCCGGGTCAAGGGCGTTGCGGAGAAGTTCTTCGAGGCGCGGCGGGATCTGGCGTCCGCGCAGGCCGCGGAAAGCCGCGTCCAGCGACTGCCGGCGCGCGCCCGCGAGGCTGGACTGGGCCGCGTTTTCAAAAATTCCGATGAGCGCTTCGGCAATGGCCGCGGCAATGAGCGCGTTCAATTCCGTTTCGTCGAGACGCGTGAGGCCCGCGCGCATGTCCAGCGTCAGGGCGTCTCCCACGGCCGCGCGCAGGCGGTCCAGCGTTTCGGGCTGCGTAAAAAGTCCCATAGCCTGGTTGAAAGCGTTTTCGAGCGCCGCGCGGAATTCCGGAGTCAGGACGGGCTCCACGTCGATCGGCGTCATCACGTACTGCGCGTTCTGGACCGCTTGTTCCGCCTGCGGCCTGAGAAGGCCCGTGAGGCCGGCGGCGATCCGCGATTCAAGGCCCGCGGTTTCTCCGGTGGGCTGAGACGTCTGCACGCCCTGCGCGGCAAAGCGAGAGAGCTCCTGCGTGAATCCGGCGCGTTCGAGCGCGGCCGTAATCGCGGGCGCAAGCTGGCGGGCGGCATTGGCAAGCGTGCCGTCCGTGCCGGGACGGAACCGCGCTGACTGCGCGGCCGCGTAGCGCTGGAATTCCTGTGCGGCTTCGGGGCCCTGAGACACCTGCTGGAAGTGCAGGAACGCGAGATAAAGGAAATTGGCGATGGCTTCGGGGCTCAGGTGCTGCAGGAGCGGCCGCGTGCTGTGGAACGCCAGGTTCGCCAGGAAATCTTTGAAAGCGCCCTGATGGCGGGCGTCGATCATGTCGATCAGCTCGACCACACGCTGGAGTTTCGACGGCTGAACCGCGGCCCGGATCTGCGTGAGGCTGTAATGCCTGAGGAAGTGGCGCATCTCGCGCAGCGCTTCGGTGTCCATGGCCACGTTCGCGTAATGCCTGCGCAGGCCGGCTTCGGCCAGGGCCCGGCGCTGTTCGAAAGGAATCGTTTCGTCCGCGGCCGCGTCGCGGAGGAGCATGTCTCCCGGCAGGCCCTGCACGAAGGCAAGCAGAGCTTCGTCGCTGCGGCTGCGCGAGGCCTGCGGGATCGCGTTCAGGTATTCGGCGATCTGCGCGGCGGTCTGGCTCGTGAAAAGCGGCGGCATCGGCGCCAGGAAATCGATCAGCGCCGTGGGCGTGTCCACCGGTTCGAGCTGCTCGCGGTAGTAATTAAGGAGGGCCGTACGGTTTCCGTCCAGCGTCTCTCTGAGGATTTGCTGGATGCCGTCCGGAACGCCTTTCTTGGTCGCGGCCATCTGGCGCAGCTGCGGGTCCGTCAGCTTGGCGATGCGGCGTTCGGTTTCCTGCATCATCGCCGCCTGGCTCGCGCGCATGGCCGGCATGTCTTCGCCCTGGATAAGTCCTTTCAGCGCGTCGGCAAAACGCATTTCAGATTTCGGATCCAGGAACGAGAGTTTCTCGGCCAGCGCGGCCATGTCGGCCTGGGCTTTTTCCACGGCCGGCTTCTGAAGGTCTTCGCTTTCGAGCTGGAGCAGCTGCGACACCGTGGCCACCTGGCGGTCGAGGACGCGCCTGCGGTCCAGTTCCAGCCCGAGGTCACGCGCTCCCTGGCCCGGAGCCAGCGGCTGTTCGCCCGGCCGCTCATGGCCGATCTGCACGACACGGCGTTCGCCGCGCTGCACGTATTCGAGGTCCGCGAGCGTTTCCAGCATCATGCGCATCGTCTCGCGGTTGAGCGGCGACGGCGTCGCGCCCGCGAAGTCGGCGATGTTGAGCACCGCGACGAAAGCGAGCAGCGTCTCGAGATCGTTCTGGCCGCGCAGCCGGTCGAGTTCAGTCACAAGGCGGTAATAGGTTTCGTCGCCGTACTGGATGCGGGTGTAGGCGCTGTGCTGCATGGTCATGAACGTGGCCAGCTCGACGTCGCCGTCGTTGAAGCCGAGGCGGCGGAACATGTTCGCCAGCAGCGGGTAGCCGATCGTCATGTGCTGCGGCAGCGAAACGGTCTTGCCCACGTCATGGATGAGGAGCGACAGATAAAGGAGGACACGCGCGTCCTGGCGGCGGTCGTCGGACGTATCCCCGCCCAGGCGCAGCCGCGTCGTCAGCGTCAGGTTGAGCGCCTGGCGGTAAACGTTCACATATCTAAGGAAGTCGATTTCGCCGAGGCCGGCAAGCGCGGGCGCTTCCGCGACGAAGCGGTCCTTCAGCGCCACGAAGTCGTCCTGCCAGCGCGGCTGGACTTTTCCTTCTTCGTCGATCATGCGGCTGGCTTCGTGCACGAAATAAAGCCGGCGCACGGCATTGAGCATGTGGTCGAGCATGTTGTAGCCGCCGTGGCCGCCGTCCGGATAGCTGACCTGGCCCAGTTCGAACAGCTCGGGCAGGATGTTGGCCATGCCGCCGCCGCGGATGAAGTTTTCGAGCGCGGCCGCGGGATTCATTTCTCCGTTCAGGATGCCGCGCTTCAGGCGGTAATAAGCATTGGCGCCGACCGTGCGGGTGATCGAACCGCCCAGGGTGTTGACTTGTTCGTACAAGGCCCGGACGCTCGCCGCCTGGCCCTGCACGACTTCCTGCTCGCGCAGGCGCTCGCGTCCGGCAAGGGCGGGCGTCTGGCTCACGGCCTGGTTCTCGATGATGTCGGTCAGATAAATCACGGGCAGGGAATCCAGGAAAGCGATCATCTCGGAAAAGGCCGGCGCTTCGATGCCCTGCAGGAAGCGTCCCGCGTCTTCTTCCGTCAGCCCCGCGGCTTTCGCGTTCGTAAAGCCCGGAAGCGTGATTTCGCCGGCGCGCACCGCCGCGGCCAGACGGGCATGCACGGAGCCGGGATGCGCCTTGAAGATGTTTTCGTCGCCGAATACGAAGTATTTCACGAAATCCTGTTCGCTCATGGCGTCGATATTGGCCGCGCCCGTCTCTTTCAGGATCCGCGTCACGAGCTCCGGGGAAATGTCCTGGCGTTCCACGATGTCCGCGCGGGTCACGCCGTCACGGCGCTTGAGCCGCACCAGCTGGACGCCGCCGTAATTCTGGCGCGCCGCGAATTTGAGCATCTTCGAATGGCGCGTGGCCGGCAGGCGTTCAGTCCATCTCAGGAATTCCCAGCCGTTGCGTTCGGCAAGGAGCGCGCGCCCGGTCTCGATTTCCGAAGCCGGCACGTTTTCCTTGACCAGAGCCTCCACGAGCGGCGTGAATACGCCCAAGCCCCAGCGGTCGATTTCGTCGTTGGGCGTCTGGGTTTCCCGGCGCGCCCACTGGACTTCGAAAAGGTCGCTGAGCCACGTCGAAAGCGCTTCGTGCGTGGCCGGATGCAGGCCGCCCAGCGCGCCGCCGGAAAAGAGCGCCACCGCTTCCTCGTTCCGGCGCCGGATCACGGCGTCGAGCGCGCGGGACTTCAGCTGGCGCACGCGGGTCTGCTCGGTCTGCTGTTCCCGCACGCGGGCCGTGATCTGCTCACGCACCTGCTGCGGGCTCAAATTGTCGATCGTGATGACATGGAAGAGCCCGGGATTATTGCGCAGCGCTTCTTCGGACCGGTCTTCGCGGTCGCGCGCCTGGATCCGGGCCATCTGAGTATTCACGTTGCGGGTGAATTCGTCGTCCTGCTCCCCTTCCGGACGGCGGGGGCGTTTCAGAATGTCGTTTTCGACCACGCGGCGGGCGCGCACGCGCGCGGAAGCCTGCAGGTAAAACTGGTAGAGACGATTGGAATGTCCCACAAAGCCGCGGCCCGCGATCACCAGCGGCCCTTCCGAAGCAAGGCGGTCGCGGATTTCGCGTTCGCGCTCGAGCGTCAGCGCGCGGTAAGCGGGAATGTTGCGCAGGATCGCGTTCATGTCCACGATACCCTGCGTGCGCAGTTCGCGTTCGGGAATCAGGGCGCCGTTTCCGTAGATCTGGCCCATGCGGTAATCGACCTGGAACTTGCGGGCCGCGCTCACGATCTGGGACTTGGACTGATCGGACAAGGCCACCTGGCCGGTCGCGACGAGCGCTTCCACGAGCTTGGCCCGCAGCGCCGGGACCCGCGCGAGAAGCGACGCGGCCGACGCGATGCGGTCCATCGTCCCTTCCTGCATCCGGTCGAACGAGAGCAGCCGGCCGTTCATGAAGATGCGGCCCTGGCGGAAAATGATTTCGGTATTGTCGAGCGCGGCGAGGATGCGGTTGTTCTCTTCCGCGGTCAGGCGCGCGCGGCCGCGGAGCGCGCGGTTGATGTCGGTCTGCAGCGCGATCTCCCCTTCCCCGAGGGCTCGCAGGAACTGATACGCGTAGGCCATGACGATGGGATTGTTCTCGTCGACGGCCGCGGGAATCACCAGCTGCCCGCTGCGCAGGAGCGTCGAGATGTGGCGGGCATAAGCGCGGTAGATCGGGCCCGAGTCGAAAAACTGATAGCCGAATTCCCTGGCCAGAGCCCGGGCGGCTGTCGATTTACCGGCCTGCGCGGGACCCGCGATATTGATGCCTTCGGGCGTTTCCAGAATCTGGACCCACTGGTCGAGCGCGGCGTCGCGCTTTTCCTTCGGCAGGAGCTGGAGGAACGCGTTCACTTCGGCGGGCAGGTTCTGCGGCTGGACGCGCATTTCGGCGCGGCCATAGCGTTCGGCCTTGCGGGAAAGGCGCCAGATCTCCGGCGTTACCGCGCCCGGAGCCAGGTCGCCGATCCGCACCTGGATCGCGCGCGACAGGCGCTGAAGAACGCCGGAATCGGTGTGAAAAACGTATTCGGCGCGGGTGAGCAGCTGCCCGAGGCCTTCCAGCGTCACTTCGCGGAGGTTCAGGGCCTCGGCCGGCATCACCGCGAAATCGCCCAGGCCGTTGTCCGCGGCCCAGCGCAGGTAATTCGCATAAACCGAGAGTTCTTCTTCGGAGGTCTTCGGCGGATCGCGTTTGACGATCCTGGCCAGATCGGCGAGCAGTTCCTGGCGCCGGGCTTCGGCGCTTTGCGGGCCGTGCTGCAGGTTGCGCACCAGCGCGTCTTCGCGGCGGAGCCCGAGGCCGGGCACCACGTCGCGGCGCGAACGTTCGTTCAAGCGTCTCATGCTGCGTTCGATCTCGGGATTGGCCGCGGCGCCTTCCAGGACTTCGGCGGCGGAAACGCGAGCGATCAAGTGGCCGTCGGCGGATTCCTTGGTGGACGGAAGTCCCGGCACGTTCAAAAGCCCATCGTGCAGGTCTTCGATGGCGAACGCCGTGCGCGGCGACTGGACCACGAAAGCGCTGAAATTCACCGAAGCCATGCCCGCGGCCGCGATCGCCTCGACATGCGGCCGCAGTCCGGCGACATATTCAGGATCGCGGTATTCGATATCCCGAATCACGCCCGCGACCGAGGCGATGTTCTCCGCCAGCGGGCCGCGCGTCTTGTAAATCTCATAGATGTTGGTCAGGCTGGCCATCGAAGGAAGCGTGACCACCCTTGCGTAATCTTCCGGATTGATCTGCTCGATCAGGCGCCGCATCTGGCGGAGCAGAAGGCGCCGTTCGGTCGAGGCGCGGCGAAGGGCGATCGAGGCCGTGGACTGCGCGGCTTCGCCCTTGGCGCGTCCCTGCGCTTCCTGGGCGTCCCGGAAAGCTTCTCTCGCGCGTTCGAGGCGCGGCAGGAGCCCGCGGATCGCGATCTGCGTGGTCATCAGTTTGAGGTGCAGCGAAAGCCGGTCAAGATAGTAAGCCAGGTCGTCGTCGGAAACCGTATTCTCGAGAAGCGCCTCGGTAACGGAACCGCGCAGCCCGAGCGCGGGCCGGTTTTCCAGCTGAAGCACGAGGCCGGACTGCGTCAGCGCGTAAAGGATCGCGCGCTGGAACGGCAGGAACGCGGCTTCGGCCTGCTCCTGTCCGAGCTTGGTAGTTTTCATGGTCCATTCGCGTCCGCGCGCGTCCGTGAAATGCGGGAACAGCGCCAGCACGTCCGGCGTATCCGCGGGCGGGATGCGCGTGATGTTTTTCTGCCAGTACCGCACGAACGACGAGGCGTCGAGCATTTCCGGAACCTGGTTGCTCGAGGTGTAGCTCACCGCGGCCGCGCCCACCGCCTGCTCGAACAGCTTGACCGTGTCGCGGCCGTAAGCGGCCGAGCGCAGGAACGCCATGCCGCGGCGCAGCTCGTCGCCGACCGCGCGCACGACGCGCTGGTAAAGTTCGGGGCCGCGGCGCACGGCGCGCATGAGCGCGATCACGTTTTCGATGTTGTAGTAGCGGCCGCCCGGCGCTTCCGCGTCTTCGGTCGTGCCCAAAAGCTCCGCGCCCGGCTTGCCGTTCAGCCAATCCGAGTACACGCGGCGGAAGTCGTCGAGATCGATCTGCTTGATTTCGTAGATGAAACGTTCGACCTGGAAGCGGTAGCGGTCGTCCGCAAGTTCGGCTTCCAGCACGCGGTCGATCGCGGCCTCGCCGGCATTGACGATGAATTCCGCGAGCGTGATCAGGGAACTCGCCAGGCGCACGTCCGAGCCCGTGATAATCACTTCGTTGTGGCGGAAGAGGAAGGTGTTGAATTGCTGGCGCTGCTTGGCGGTCATGCCTTGGTAAAGGCGGTCGAGGATCGCGGGGTCCGCCTGCGTGATCGTGATCGGCCCGGGCGCTTCCGCGGTGCGGGACAAGTCTTCCGCGCGGCGCGAGATGCTGTTGGCGATCAGAAGCTCGCGCAGGTAAGAGCCGAGAAGCTTGGGTTCGCTCGCGCGCCGGATCTGGTTGGTCCTGCCGTCATAGTCCGTCTTATGGCCCAGGTTGACTTCGCTGTACGGGAAGTGCAGGTGGTACACCATACCTTCGATCGCGGTGCGGAGAAGCGCGTTCGGATCGAACGTGGTTTGTTCGGGCTGCGCGGTTTCCGAGACTTCGTCGAACACGATCCGCTCAGGCGGCGTCAGGCCTTCCTCTTCGAACCAGCGCCTCACGTCGTCTTCGGTGAGCGGGCCGGCAACAGGAGCGGCCGGAGCGGGAGCGCCTTCGGCCGCCGGCGTCGCCGGAGCCGGAGCCGCGGGAACGGGCCCGCGCGTTTTCGACCACTGGAACTGGCTTTCGCCTTTGTACGGGGCGGTCTTGGACGCCACGAGAAATTCTTCGACTTTGGCCGCGCCGCGTGTCTTGCTGAGCATGAGGGCTTTCAGGAAGCCGGTGATGATACCGCCGGAAACGCTGTCCACGAAGCGGATGTCGGTCTTGGGATCGATGCCCGCGGCCAGGACTTCCGCATAAATGCCCTCGGCGATCCGGTTGAATTCCGGATCCGTGCGCATGCGTTCTTCGAAATACGGCAGCAGCGCGTCGTAGAAGCGGCGTTCGCGCACCGCGGCGTCCGCCGTGCCCGCCCGATTCTCGCGTTCCTCGTCCTCGCGGAAGAGGCCGCGCACTTCGCCCACCATGCGTTCCATGACCGGGTACGCGTTGCCGAGCTTTTCACGCGACACCTGGATGAGGACGTTTTTCGACTCGTCGAATTCCGCGCCCTGCATCATCTGCTTCGTGATCCAATAGTTTGCGCCGTCGCGGGCGAGATAAACATTGACCTTCTTGTCGTCGATCTGATCCACGACGTAAGGCAGCAGGCGGTTGATCGCCACCAGGGCGTGGTAGAAGGTGTACTTGCCCCTGTTCGCCGGGTCATAGGCCTCGCGGATCGCGTTCTTCAGGTAAGAGATCCTGGAATCCAGCAGGTAGCGGCGGACGTCTTCGGAAGCGCCGGTCCCCGCGATTTGAGCTTTGAGCTCCGCGGCTTTCTCATCGAGCTTTTTCAGGATTTCGTTTGCATCGTAGGCTTGAACTTCAGCGGTGGGCTTGTAAAAGGCATTGAGGCGCATTTCGGGACGCAGGACGGGGCCGGACAAATCGATCTCCTGCGCCGGAGGCCCGCGGCGCGTGAATCTCTTGGCCGCGGCCTGGTTCACGAACGCGGCATTGGCGCGGCGCAGCGTGCGGTAGTTGTCGAACTGTTCTTCCTGGCTGCTCGGCGCGTGCACGCCGTTGGCGGCCGCGAACGTGGCGCGGTCCGGCGACTGCCAGGAACGGCCGAGGTCGAGCGTCTTTCTCATACTGCCGGAAATCAGCGCGCGATAGATCAGGCTGCGGAGCGAACCGTACTGCGTGCCGTACGCCTTTTCGGTCGACGCGGGGCCGACGACGATGGTGCTCAGGAATTCCTGCATGCCCACGGCGTTGTAATCGCGGCCGCCGAGCAGCGCTCTCGCCTGCTCGTCGGACAGGCCGTAATCTCTCACGATCTGAGCGCGCGTGACGCCGGGTTTCAGCTGCAGCGCGACGGGCTGCAGGCCTTCGTTCAGGTAGTTCCACAGGAATGCGAGCGCGCGCAGGCGCGGGTCGTCGGGATATCTCGGGCCGGCTTCGCCTGCCGGGCGGTTCGTGGCATGGAGCGTTTCGGTCAGCCACTCGTAGAACGCGGGGCCGTTACGCTCGTCGATCGCTTCGATCGCGGGCTCGACCGGGATGCCGGTGCCGCGCAGCATTTCGGTGCGAAGGCGCAGTCCCGAATTGCCCCAGATCGCCATGACGTCGTTCTGGAATTCGGGGCTTGGATTTTCCCTGTCCGTGTGGCCGGTCACGCGTCCGGCAATGATGTCGAAATGCAGTTCCACCTGGTCGAGGACCTGTTTGCGCACGGGCCAGGGCAAATCGCCTTTCAGGACGAGAAGCAGCGGCAGCGTCGACGGGGCTTCGGTCTTGAGGGGCTTGGGAGCCGGAGCCGGCACGGTTCCCCGCGTCTTGTCGCCCTTGGTGCCATCGGCCCAGCGCACGCCGTTGCGGTTGTCCAGCGTCTTGACCTGTTTGAGCGAGGTGGACGCCAGGCCCCGCAGCGTCGGGAAATCCTGGTCCGTACGGAAAGCGGCGCCCACGGAAATCGTGAACTCCGGCATGTTCTGCAGCGGCTCGGCGCGCAGGTATCTTCCCTGCACCTTGAGTTCCCTGTTCCAGTCTTCCAGCTTGCGGGCGAGCGCGGCCGCGAGCGGCACGTTCTTGCCTTTGTCGAAAACGATGAGCGCGCGGCCGCGGTTGACCGCGATCGGATAACCCACGGTGGTCTTGATCAAGTCACGCGTCTTGTCGTCGAGCGAGCGGAAATCCTGCGCGCTCTCGGCAAGGCCGAAACGGCCGTGCGTGCCGAACGAAATTTCGGCGCGCAGCCTTTCGAGGAAACGGGCGGCAAGCGCCTTGTCGAGCGGCCGGTCATTCGTGCCGGTGATCAGCAGCCAGGATTCGTCGGGGCCGCGGCGGATCTGGCGGGCCGCGAGCTTGGGACCGTCCGCGTCGCGGAAAACATCTTCTTTCAGGATGTCGTCGATCGCGCGGTTCATGACGATGCGCACCATGCCGGCGAACTTGTACGTGCGGCCTTCGAAGGCCGTGTGGTACTGCGTGAGGAAGTCGATGTCGACGGTGGCCAGCGCGAACTGTGTGTTCTGCTCGATCAGCTGCCCGATGAGGCGTTCGCCGTCGCGCTGCCCCATGGCCGCTTCGGAAGTCGTCATGATCGGCGTATCGTCGCTGATTTCGGTGGCGGTTCTCCAGGTCTCGCGCTGTTCCAGCTTCGTGGCATCCAGGAAATAAACCGGGGGCAATTCGGAATAACGGCGGTTGCCGGCCGCGTCCCACAAGCCCAGCGTATCGTAGTTTTCCTGCCCGCGGACGAGAATCATTTCGGAGTTGAGGAAGGCATCGGCCACGTCGCCCGCGATACCGCGGTCCCCGTCGTGGCGCTCGGTGCCGGAAATGTTGCGGAGATCGAGGCCGTAAGTGGCCGGGCCGTGATCGGACAGCACGAAGCGGCCTTCCAGCTTGTGGCGGCGCAGGTGCGCGAGCGCCGGATGTTCGAGAGCGGTCTCGATGTCGCGGACCGTGAGGGCGCGGCCCACGGGCACGGCTTTGGCCACGCCGAAAATCGTCAGGCCCTGGTTGTCGTCGAGCCATTTCTGCACCGCGAGGAGGTCCTGCACGCCTTTAGGATCGCGCGGGTTCACGTTTCCGAAAACAAAAGTCGCCTTGGCGAAGCTTGAAAGCTGCGGAATCGCCGTGATCGCCGGAGCCGGCGCGTCCAGCACCGCGGTGATCGCCTGCGCCTGCGCGTTCGCGGCTTCGTCATGTCCGGCTTCTTTGAGCGCCATTTCCACGATGCGGTTGTGCAGCGTCACGTATTCCGGAGCGCTGAGCGTGGTGCGGAATTCACGGCCGCCCAGGAAAGGCGGCTTCCACTGGCGCACGCGGGCGGCAAAATCTTTCACGTAAGTGCGCGTCGCTTCGTTCTGGATGCCGCGCGCGTCCAGAGCCGCGTCGAGGAAATCGTCCATTCTCGCGTCGGCGGTGACAAAATCCGTGATCGGCGCGCCGGGACGATAGTCTCCGGGCACCTGCGTCAGAAGCATCTGGGTCCTGTTTCCGGGTTCGTAATGCGGGGCGTCCACGCTCTCGACTTTGTCCAGGTTGCCGAGGAAAAGATCCATCATGTCCAGCACGACTTCGGCCAGGGTGCGGTCGCGCGTGACCACTTGCTGCCCGCCGCCCGTCGCGGCCTGAGGAGCGCCGTAACCTCCGGCGGCCTGAACGCCGTATCCGCCCGCCGCAGCCGGGGCCCCGCCTTCCGCCTGGGGCGCGCCGTATCCGGGCGCGGCAGCCTGGCCGCCTGCCTGGGGCTGTGCCCCTGCGGCGGCATAACCGCCCACAGGCGCGCCTTCTATCGGCTCGGACGTGGCCGCTCCGTAACCGGGAGTGGCGGCCGCGGCTCTCGCGGCCCCCGCCCTGACTTCCCTCTCTATAATAGGAAGGAAGCCCAGCCTGGAAACTTCATCCGCCAGGTCCAGCGTCGCCTGGTAAGCGACCGCGTCGAGGGACCGGATCTCGCCCAAGTTGGCATTCGGTTCTTTTTCGCGCAGCAGCTGGATCGCGCGCACGCCGCGCTTGATCTGATCCAGGTTGATCTGGCTGTTGGCCAGGAAACGGCGCGCGCCGTACTTGTCCAAAAGCCGGTCCGCGGCTTCGAACGATTCGGCGTAAAGATAAAGGTCTTCCACCAGGTGCCGGAGGCCGGCCGCGGGCTTGGCGCCTTCGAAGAAGGTCTTGAGTTTGCGCCCGCCCCTGCCGAGGTCGCCTTCGATCTCGAAATCAAATTGCAGCATGAAGCGCAGGATTCTGAGCGCCAGGCGCGGGTTCAGGTCCGCATGGCCCGCATCCGGATAATTGACCCGCAGGACGCCTTCGCGGAGATCTTCGCGGCCCGAGAAGCTGTCGTGGATAATGTAGTCGCTTCCTTCTTTCCACAGCGCAAGACGGTTGATGGTCAGTTCCGGCACTTCGGTAAGGGCCCCGACGTTGGGCGGCGTTTCATGGACGCGGCCCGTCGTGGCGTCGATGACGCCCGTCACGTGGATGGGCAGCCGGCGCCCGTCCGTGTGGACCATGACCGCGCGGCCTTCGAGCACTTCCTGCGCGGTGAGGTCCTGCGAAATCGTGCCGTCGAGCGCGCGGCCCTTGAATTTCTGGGCCAGGACGCCTGCCGCGGGCATGGCCGCGTCAAACAGCAGCCGCTCGCGGAACTGGTTGATGAGGTAAGCGCGGAAGGCCAGCATCACGATCTTGTCCGCGTCTTCGCGCGTCAGCGGGCTCTTCGCCTGACGCTGGGATTCGTAGACGTCGCGGATCTGCCGGCGCAGCTTGAGATTGAAGGCCGGGTCCGAGGCCTTGGCCGCTTCATAGGCTTCTTTGTAACGCTTGTAGTCCGGATACTCTTCCAGGATTTTTTCGTACAGGCGCTGCTGGTCTTCCTTGATCTCGACGTGATTGGCGTGCTTGATCTCGCCGATGAGCTTGGCATCCTGCGGAAGTTCTTTCAGCCAGGCCAGCTCCGTCTCGCGGGCATTGAGCCGGGCGACGGCTGCGTCGTCGAGGCGGACCTGGAGCAGCACGTCGACTTCGTCGCTGCGCTTTTCCTGCCCTCCGAGCTCGTTACGCACGATGCCGCCGAACGCCACGACCGCGGGATTGTTGACCCCGTCGAGGAACGCGCGGAGCGCCCCGTTCTGCGTGAGCTGGTTCGGGGCCAGAGTCTCGCGAAGCTCCGCCCTTTGCTGCACGGCCGTCACGGCCGCGGCCAGCCGCGGGTTGTTCAATTCGGGCGCGTCACGGAGAAGCGGAACCACGTGATGGCGGACGAAAATGCCGAGTTCCCGGAGCGCGACCGGCTTGAACCGGCGCGCGCCGCTGAGGGCATCTTCCACGACCGTAAGCGCCGCGTTTGCGAAATAAGCGTCGCCCACGGCGGCGCGGACGTCGTTGATGCTTTGCACCGGCGCGTCTGGAATAATTTCCGTGCTGAGGCTCGAGAAAGGCGTGAGGCCGCTTTCGATCCGCGACACCACATCGCGGAACGCTTCCCGATCTTGGAGCGGCTTCAGCGCCCGCGTCAGCCTCTCGCTTCCGAGCTCCGGGCGGCTCTGGATCAGTTTTTTCAGATGTTTCACGATGAAGCTCAGCTTCGCGTCTGGAAGATTGTGGAGCCGCGGCTCTTCGAGCATGAGCTGCACCGTCTGCATAAAGGCCAGGTCGCCCATGTCCTTGCGGAAATCATCCACGAATTTCCAGGCCGCGTCATACTCAAAGTCAGGATAAAAGGAGCGGTCCCGGATGCCGTCCGCCAGCTTTTTCGCGGCCGCGGCAAGATGCGTGTCCGGCGTTTCGGCCGTGAGCTCGGCCGGCACGGGCTTGTCCGCGAGATCGGGACGCCGCGCAAGCAAGGGACGCAGGTGTT
The DNA here is from genome assembly GCA_035495615.1 of Verrucomicrobiia bacterium. NCBI lineage: Bacteria > Pseudomonadati > Verrucomicrobiota > Verrucomicrobiia > Verrucomicrobiia bacterium. The sequence goes on from DATJFP010000088.1 coordinate 50,332, forward strand.
CTTCTTCGAGCCTCTGGTACAGCACGGGAGCAAAGCTCTTGACCCGGTCTTCGAGAATGGCGTCCAGCGCGCCGCGGAAATAAGCGTCGCCGGCAAGGATGGCGGCCAGCGCGGCGTGATAGGTTTCGTCGCCCAGGTCTTTTCCGACGGCCTCGATGCGTTCTCTGCGGACCTCCGGGCCCAAGTCCCCCGGCGCACCAAAGCCGGTGCCGGCCACCGCGTCGAAGATCCGCGTGATCGCGCGTTCGAGCGGCGTCTTGCCGTAGCGCGAGCCTTCTTCGTAGACGCGGCGGAAATTCGTGACGGCGTTGTCAAGCCTGTCGTTCAGCAGCATGGGCCGGCGGGTAAGCATGCGGCGAACATGGAGATTAAGCAATTCAGCCACGATGCGCGGCGGCAGATCGTAGTGGCCGGCTTCTTCCACGATCGCGATTACGGCTTCGCGGAAGAGCACGTCTTTGGCCTCGCGGCGGACGCTCTCGATCATTTGTTCGCGCATCAAGTCACGGTCCTGGGCTGCCTGCACCGCGATCAGGATTTTGCGCACCGTCGCATAAACCGGCGGCAGTTCGGGCGCCGCGGGCGCTTTTTCCGGAACCTTTTCGAGTTTCGACGCGGCCGGGACCTTCTTCACGAAACCCTCGTAAAACCGCTGGAACGTCTCGGGGAACTTCTCGCCTTTTCCGAAATTGCGCAGCAGGCCTCCGATGATCGGAACGCCCGCGTATTCTTCGCTCTTATGGAAGAGCTGGTCGAAGCCGTCGGTCATGTACGTGCCCAGGTCCGTGTCCGGGCCGATGAGGCCGCGGTCGAACTGGAAGATGGCCTTGATCTCGGCCGGCTTGTGCTTGGGAGAGGTTTCGAACCGCACACGGACGGTCTTGGCATCCACCTGCGCGACCGTGACCTTGTAGCCGGGATAATTTTTCCAGGCGTAGACAACTGGCTCTTCGAGCTTCACTTCCACGGGAATGATCTCGTCACGGGACGGCACCACTGACGGCGCCGCGTGCGCTTCCACTTCAGGCACTTCTTCTTCGGCGGCAACGCCCACGAGATACGTGCGCAGCGTCGTTCCCAGGATTTGGCCGCGCTGGGCTTCATCCGCGACAAAAGGCGCGAGCGACCAGACTTTCGTGCTGCTCCTGCGGATGCCGATGAGTGCGGCCGCGCGGCGGGCGGTATCGCCGGCGGCAAGGCCGCGGCGGCTCGCGATTTCCGTGACCAAGGCTTCGCGTCCGTTGAGCCCGGCCCTTTCGAGGGCTTTCAGCTTTTCGGCAAAATCCGCGGCGGTCGCCGGTTCGGTCTGTTCTTTCAGGAGCGCGGCCAGGACCTCGTCCACTTCCTTGAGAAGCGCGTCCGCCGCTTCCGGTGTGGGAGGCACTTCCGCGAGCGCGGCGATGAGAAGATCCACATTGTCCACGTAGCGCCGGGTGCCCGGATTGAAATAGCTGCCAAAGAAATCGTCGCGGAGCACCGCGGGATCGTGCACGCGCAGTTCCGTGCGCGCGAAACTCCATTCGCGGCGCGTCTCGTCTTCCTCGTCGCCGAATTCGCGCGCGGTGTCCATGGCGTCGATGACTTCGTGCACGGCGCCGACCGCGTCGGCGTCCAGGCCCGGCGTTTCTTCGACTTCCGGCAGCGCTTCCGGCGTGAGGCCGGTGGTCGCGGGCGCGTAACGGCGGGCGGCCCAGCGGATAGCCTTTGCAGACAGGACAAAAAGAAGCACGGTCAGCGTGCCCGCCACCATCATGGTATGGAACGCCATGAAGTACCACGGGAAGCGGACTTCGTTGGAAAAGGCAAAGCCGGGCGGCGGCAGCGCGGTCACCATGCCGTCACCGATGGAAATCGCGGATCCCACCGGGCTCATCGCGAACGGCGGGATGCCATAGATAAGGAAGACGACGGTCAGGCCCATGGTGATAAGGCCCATGGCGATGCTGACGCCTTTGGTCCAGGATTTATTTTTCCACAGGATGCCCGAGAACCAGGATGCGAGAGGGCCCATCATGAAGGCCACGCCGATCGGGAAGAACCACAGGAACCAGTGATAGTCGAGAAGCAGCGGCAGGATCGGCCCGAGAGCGCCGACCGCGGCAATGCGGAAGGCGGTCGTGACCGACCACCAGAGCAGCCTTCCCCGCTCGCGGGAAATGTCGCGGCGGATCAGGTCCGCGCGGCCCGGCGTCAGGCGCAGGGCTTCGTCGTAGGTTTCGCGGATGCCGCGCGTCACGAAGAAATTGTCCGCCAGTCCTCTCAGGCTAATGGGGATGGTAAAAAAGTACAAGTTGATCCGGAAATCAATGAGCCTGAAAAATCCGCGTAAGAGGTCCACCGCCCACATGAGGTGCATGGCCCGCAAGACAGGCTCCGGCCCGTACCATTCCATGAGCGCGCGCATCACCACGAAAACAATGCCGACCCCGAGGCCGATGAACCATCCGAACGGCAGGACCGTGGAGAAAAACGCGGCCATGCCCACTTTGGCGACGATCCATTGCGAGACGCCCGGAATGGCGCCGATCATCAGGATGCCGAGCATGGCGTGAAGGACGAGGCGGTACCAGCCGGTCCGCGCCGCCTGCCGGACTTTCGTGTCGCGCTCGATCATCGTCTCCGCCTGTTTTTCGGGCGTGGTTTCTTTCGTGGGATCGATCTCGTGGCGGAAATAGCGCGCGCCCCAGAAGCCGGTCAGGATCGCGGAAAGAATGCCCGTCAGCAGCGCGGCGCCGAAGACCGCGAGCGCGCCGAAGCCGAGGAGGAAATGCCCGATGAGGAAGACCGAGAAGAGACCCAGGCCGAACGCGAACGAGGTGCCGAACTCTTCGAAGTAATGCGCGAGCGGCAGTTCCGGCGATTCCGTGCCCGTCGATTTCCAGACCGGCTTGGCCTGCGCGGCCAGCATTTCGAAACGCACGGCGTTGGCGTGGTCGCCGCGGATGCGGGCCAGGCGCGCCTGCTGCTTGTAATGGGACACGAGCGTATAGTTGGCATAGAACTGGCGGAAGCCTTCGGCATTCGCGTCTTCGGTGAGGAACAACTTGTTCAGATAAATCAGCGTGGACATCACGGTCTCGGCCACTTCGATGGGCACGTCCGTGAAAAGGTAATTGCGCCATTCGCGGAACATCACGGTCGAGACGACGAGTACTGCGAGCGCCGGCAGGAAGACGGCCGGCGTGATGGGCAGAAGCCCGATCGCGAGCGGGATTGCGACGAACGCGCGCCACACGTGTTTCGGGATGCCGAAGGTCCTATCGCGGATGCCCAGGTAAATCAGGATGAGCGTCGCGACAACGCCCAGGATCGGCGCGGTCCACAGGAGCGCGGTGAGCGACAGCCCCATAAACGGCACGAAGGCAAGGAGAATGGGCACGGCGAGCGCCAGGTATCTCAAGAACCCGGGCAGCCGGAACGTCCTCAGGAACGGGAGCCGCACCGTGATCGGCCGCGGGCCGTTGCGCACCGCCCAGAAGAAGATGGCGGCGCCGAAGAACAGGGCGAAAAACAGAAGCGGCAGCGTGACTGAAGCAAAGATGCCGAGCGTCAGCGTAGCCGCGCTCAGGAATTTAAATCCGACGATGAGCGCGGCGATCATGCCGCCGATCGAGAACATGATGCCGAGCCCGTTGTAGAGGCTGCCATAGCGGCGGTCGAAAATCCGGTCCGCTTCCGAACGCATCTCTTCCTGGTCCTGCAGCCGGATATGCGCCGGCGCGTCTTCGGCGTTCGCATCCACGAACTGGTTCATGAGGCGTTCCCAGAGCGGCGCGACAAATTTCGGCGCAATGAGCGTGATCATGACCTGGAGGAAGATCGTGACGGCGTAAAGGGCGTAGAAGACTTCGGAAACGCCCGGGATCATGACGCTGATGAAGCCGATGAAGAGCAGCCGCTTCCAGATCGGCTCGCCGATGATGCCGCGCATGACGAGGTTGTTCGGGTAGCGCGAGTATTCACTCGTGTTCCAGTGGCCGAGGAAACGCAGCGCCACGTTCGTCACGTCGAAACGTTTCCAGATGCTGACTTCGCGTTTGTGTTCGTCCGGGAAGTGCGCGGGCGTGCCTTCGGTGATCGGAACGTCGGTGAGCAGCGTGGCCGCGACCGGCAGCATGACGTTGCGCTCGGTGTCGGGCTCGGCTTCGTAGATGTTCGCGGACGATTCTTTTTCGTCGTGCGATTCCCAGATTTCCGGGTCCGCGGGATAGTCTTTCATCATTTCCGGGATGAGGCCGTCCATGACGTCGGAACGCATGCCGAATTTACCGAACGCGCGGCCGCGTCCTTCGGTCGCGAACAGGACCACCTGGAAGAAACGCAGGGTGGCCTGGGCCACGCCCTTCAGGAAGGTGTACTGCGCGTCGCCCCAGTTCGAGTACTCGATCCACGGCTGGTACATTTTGTACTTCGCGTTGTTTTCCGAGTGCGACATCTTCTGCACCGTGCGCAGCGCCGTATCGCGCGGCCACACGTTGTCTTTGTCCGAGATCAGGTGGTTCTTGATGCTGTTGACCGGGTCGCCGATGTTCAGCGGATTGCCGCGGTATTCGCCGTAATAGAGCTGGCCGTGGGCATTGCGGCGGAAGTAATCGCGGCCGGTCATGTCCGGCCCCGTGTCGCCGTGCGTGAGGTAGCGGTTCAGGTTGTAATACGACCACGGCTTTCTCACCTGCGACTGGCGCGGGAACACGTAGAACTTGTCTTTGCCGAAATCGCGCCACAACTCGTAGGCCAGGCGCGCCGTGCGCTGCTCGCGCGGGTCGCTGAGCGCGAGGAGGCGCGACATGTCGCCGTTGGCCGCGGCCCAGCCCGCGTCCAGGATGCGCTGGATCTGCGGCCACTGGCCGTCGGAAGTACCGCCGTCGAAAATGACGCGCATGTTGTGAAGCGGGTCCGGATCGTCCGGGTCCGCGGTGTCGAGAATGCCCTGCATGCTCTTGCGCGCGCTGTCCATCACGATATCGAGTTCGGTGATGCGCGCGACGTAGGTGATCGCGCTCTGGTCGATTTCTTTTTTGCCGACTTCAGGCAGCCCGCGCTCCATGCTGCCGAACGAGAACATCCAGGTCACGAGGCTGAAGCCCAGCGTGATGATGATGCGCAGAAGATAGAAGGTCGCGATCACGGAAAAGAGGTTGGCGCCCAGGATCAGGTAGCCGGAGAAAATGCCGCCCTTGATCAGCGTCAGCGCCGTGTCGATGACGAGCGGGTTCTGGCTGAACATGTAACCGAACACGTACCACAGCGTGCCGAAGAGAATGCCGGAATGGAAGAGCTGCCAGAGCGTGGCCTTGCCGAACTTGCCCACGGAGGCCGGGACGTGCAGCGTGAACAGGTGCCAGCCGAAAATCGAGATCCTTCTTTCCACGTTCGGGCCCGGAAAGTCGTTGGTCCTGCCCCAGATCGACTGCGGGACCAGCAGGTCGATGAGCGCGCCGGTAAGCGTCGGGATAAATCCCGCGGAAACCATTTCGCCCGCGAGCAGGATCGCCAGGCCATACACGATGGCGGCCAGCGGCAGGAAGGCGGGCAGCAGGAGTTGAATGATCAGGACCGCGGCGCCCGTGATGCCGATGATCGAAAATTTCGCGACCTGCGGCCGGTAATCCGCGTCGATGACCGAAAGCAGCCGGTAGGCCAGGAAGGCCGCGGACAACAGGCCTCCGAGCAGAAGGACAGCCGGCACCAGGAATTGCGCGGCGAAATAACCGATGAGGCCCAGTGTGAGCCCGGTGAGCACGCCCATGACCGTAAGGCGCTTGCCGATGTTCGCGTACGGATTATTTTTGGCGGCTTCGCGCCAGGCCACGCCCACGCGGTAGAACGGCTTGCGCAGCGTGGAAAGGCTGAAGAGCTGCATCACAAAGCGCGCGAGCACAAGCCCCAGGATGACCAGCGCATGCGTGGCCAGTGTCCCCGGCTTGTTCAGGTCGTACAGGCTGCGGAAAAAGCCCCAGACGCCCGAACGTTCTTCTTCGGGCAGGAAGCGCTGCAGGCGGCGTTCGATCTCCTGCCGGTGCGCTTTGTTGACGCTGCGCTCGGCATACGTAATGAAAAGTTCTTCGGCGTCCGAACGCATTTCCTCGCCCGGAGGCAGGTCGCCGCGGGTCTCGCGCAGCACCTGCAGGATACCCACCCTGCGGCGCACGTCGCCGCGGATGTCCATCAGCAGCAGGAGTTCGGTCTGCGTGAGCGCGGGAATCGAGTCGGGAACCGTCGTCGGATCGGTCGCCTGCTGGAAGTAACGGCCCGGATAAAGAATGTTGATCTGGGCCTGGGCGCTCACGATGCGCAGACGCTGGTGCGCTTCCATCACGTCATCGACAAGCAGCCGGATGTCGTTGGGCAGGAGTTCGCCGCGGCGGATTCTGTCGACCAGCGCGGCCACGATGGCCGGGTCGGTCAACGAGCGGCCGCCGAGCCAGTAGCGGGCGCGGCCGAGATTCTCGGTATCCAGCCGCGAAAGCTGCTGGCTGACGATGCGCGTGAGCTGCTGGGTCACCATTTCGTTCAGTTCGCGGTCGGTCACGTAAGGAGTCACGGGCCGCTCGGCCAGACCAATCTTCAGCCACACGTCCGCGAGATAAAGCGCGTGATCGATCGGGAATTCGTACCAGTGCATGGCGACAATGGGATCGCGGTTGAAGTCCGCGAGATCGGCGCGGGCCCGCTGAAGCAGGACGCCGCCGACCGTCGGATCGACGAGCGATACCGCGATGGCCTGGGTAACGGCCGCTTCCCGCTTCGCGCGTTCCTGCCGGATGATGAAATCCGCGGGATTGCGCTCGAAATCCGTGACCGCCCTCTGGGCCGCTTCGAGCTGGGGACGCAGCGATGCGTCCGCGGCCGCGAGCGGCGTGAGACGCGTGACTTCGGCCTGAAGGCGCGTGCGTTCGGCATTGATGACCTGGATCGGAACGGTTTGATGGTTGTCCCGCGCGATCTGCCGCAGCCGCTGCGTGCTGAGCTGCTGAATTTCGCGCGCCATCCTTACCCACGCCAGCAAATCCTCGAGCCTGACGCCGGCGTTGCGGGTATTGTCCGCCATCCGGTAGGCCTGGTCGTCGGTGACCGGATAGCCGGCTTCGTTGAGCGCGGTCTGGAGCTGACGCGCGCTGTCGAGCACGATCTGCAGGTCCTGCACGTCGCGCAGGATGACCGCGTCCACGCTGAAACCCAGGCGGTTGACGACCTGCTGGCGCTGATCGGGATCGGTGAATCCCCACGTGTCGTAAAGGCGCTGCGAAAAAGCAGTGATGCGCGAGCGGTGATAAAGCGGCAGGCGTTCCCGCGGGTCGCGGGGCAGGTTATAGACCTGGCGGTAGATGCGCTCCACCTCGTTCTGGATGGTGACGTATTGCATCACGACGTCGTCGACGGAGCGGCCCTGTTCGATCATGACGTTCACGTAGTAGCTGACGTCGAATTGACCGAGCGAAGCCGGGTAGCCGCGGTCGCGGATGTCGGGGCGCTGCAGGTAGCGCTGGTACGATTCCTGGATCTTCTGGGCTAAGGTTTCCGGAGTCTCTCCCGCCGGAATGCGGCCGCGCAGCGCCGTGCGCTGGTCCGCGCGCAATGTCCAAAGGTCGCGGACGGCCTGCGTTTCGCGGTAGGTTCTGTTGCGCAGAACCTCCGCCTCGCGCTGACGCTGCGGCATGCGCGCAATCAAGTCGAGGAGCGGCCCGTTGGTGGAAAGGCGCGGCTCAAGCAGCAGGTTGAAAATTTCCCCGCGGCCCGGACGGACGTACTGCGAGACTTCCTGGTCCGGGCCGAATTGCAGGTACACCTGGTGGCCGAATCCCGAGGCAAAGGTCTGGTCCGCCATGCTGAGACGCGCGATGAGTTCGCGCTGCGCGGCCTCGCGGTAGTTCGGCGACAGCGCCTGGAATCCGGGCATCCGCATGATGCGCGTCCAGGCCGCGGACACGCGGTCGGTCGTGGCCTGGTCCGGCACTTCATGGAAGATGTTGGCCCAGGTCCACAGCAGGCGGCGCTCCATGTTGCCCTGCGGCCCGAGGTCGCGGTAGCTGGAGTCGCCGCGCGCCACGACTTCGAAGAAGCGCCGCATCTGGAAAATCTGCACGGGGTTCATGGGCTCGCTGGCGGCCCTGCCCTCGCCTTCGCGGCGGAAACGCTGCACGGCCGAGCTGATGTTGAGCGCGTCGATGAAGACGTGCAGGTATTCGTAAGAAGCCTTCTGGATGTTGAGCACGTCCTGGAAATATTCGACGATCCACTGGCGGTCGCGGCCGAGCTCGTGCATGCGCACGACAAAACCGAGGCGCTGCCACGGGTCCATGACCGGGAACTGGTCGGCGGCCGCATCCCCGTAGGTGCGGCGGATTTCCTCGATGGCCAGCCTTTCCTGCTCCATGACGAAGCCGTCGTCGCGCAGGAGGCCGGCGATGATGTGGACGCTGGCTTCTTCGCTGTCGGAAACGATCCGGGAACGGACGAGCGTGATCCACGACGAGAGGTCGGCGAGTTCCAGGCGCTGGTGCACGCCGCCCTGGCGGTGATAGCGCATGTACACGGCCTGCAGCAGCATTTCCGTGCGGCCGCGGTCCATGAAGAACTGCCGCGCCTGGTCGATGTCCGCGAACTGGAATGGCTGGCCGGAAAGGCTGTAGCTGCGCATCTGGCCGCGCTGGTCGCGCAGGAACTGCGTGGCGAGCTGCACGGCGTCGCCGGGCAGCACCATTTGCTGGCTGAGACCTTCCCGAATGTCGCGGTCCGGATTGCCGAGGATCAGGTCGACCAGGCTGGGGTTTTCGGCGGAGCCTACCAGGTCGTCGTCGGTCACCCACGCCGGGCGCGGCGCGGTGCCGGCGCGCCAGGCCTGCAGCTCGGTGACCAGGCCGGGCCGCGTCGTGAAGCCGGAATCGTTCTGGGCCGAGAGGCGCCGGACGTTCTGGGCGAACTGGACGAGCTTGAAGAAATCCTCGATCGTGAAGCGGGTGCCGAGAAGCTGGGCGTAGGAGCGGTCCGTCCCCTCTTCGGGGATCTGATAAGTGCGGTAATAATAAAGGTAGAAGTACTTGACCTCACCGTCGGTCAGGCCGCCGTTGCCGCGTCCGGGCCAATGATCGCGCGCGGCGCTCTGGACGCGGAGAAGATCGGTCATGGTCTGCGTGATGTCCGCGGCCGGGAGGTCGATCCTGCGGTTGACTTCCTCGATCATGCGCACGCGGGAATCGAAAAGGCCCCACATGCGGCCGCGGTCGGCGGGGCTCATGGCGCGCAGCGCGGCGTCCGAAGCAAAAGGAGCGACCAGCGTGCCGAGGTTGATGCCCTGGTAATACTGCACCAGCTGCGGGCGCAGGTTGAAGATCATGTGCGCCAGATTGCGAGTATGCGCCGTGAACCGCTGCACGTCGGAAAGCGGCGCTCCCGTCGTCACGAAGTTCTCCTTGCGCGCTTCGATGGACAGAAACGCGGTATAACCGATGAGGAAGTTCCAGCCGTCGTCCGAGCGGTAAAAGCTGTTCAGTCCCGTGATGGAAGCGCCGCGCGTGCGGGCCGCGGCCGCGTCGCCGGTATCGTTGAAGAGCTGCAGCTGCCCGACCGTGCGGTAGAAATCAAGGCGCGCGGACGGATTGGCGTCGATGGCGGGCAGGACGCGCAGGACGTCGTCGACAATGCCGCTCGTCGCGCGCCAGCTCGCCTGGTAATCGACGAGATATTCCGTGCGGAACTGCACCCAGCCGAGCACCGCGCCGAGCGTGCGGGGATCGCTGGCAAAATTTTCACCGACCGTGAGCCGGTTGTCGCCGCGGCCTTCGAGGCGGAAATTCAGGAGCCGGTCGGCCTCGCGGAGAGCTTCGGCGCGGCGCGTCGGATCGCGGAACACCCACTGCAGCCGGGGAACGCGCAGGCGCACCTTTTCCATGTAACGCGTGAAGAGTTCGTCCCAATGCCGCTGGATCTGCGCGTTGTTCCAGCCCGGCTGGACGCGGGCTTCAAGCGCGGCGCCGGCAAGGAAACCGTTCAGGAGGCCGCTCGCCTGCTGGTCCGAGAAAAGACGGCGGTCGACGCGTCCGTCTTTGCCGATGTAACCGGTCAGGCGCGGCAGTTTGCCTTCGCCGAACGCGTCCGCGCCGAGAATCGCTTCATAGTACTGCTGGGCGTTGCGGAGCGCGGTGACGAGGCGGTCGTTGTTGGCGAGATAATAGTCGATCTGGCGCGTGCGCGATTCCGAAGCTTCCAGCGTCAGGGACGGCAGGCGCAGTTCAGGGCCGTCCGCGGTGGTCGGCGGAGGCGCGATCTGAGGCGCCCCTCCGAACGGCGCCCCTGCCCTCGCGGGCGGAGCGGCAACGACGCCGCGGACTTCGACGTCCGCGCCCGGCGGAATGCGGTTGGCCGTGCGCCAGGCGGAAAGCGCGTCGCGGTGCAGCATGGCGAAAGCGTCCAGCCGCGACCGTTCGCGCAAAAAGGCCATTTGCGATTCGCCCTGGCGGCCGATCAGGCCGTTCAGGCTCCTCAGGTGATTGGCCATCACGTACGTGCGTACGGCCGTGCCGCCGCCGTCCTGCGAATCAAAAGGCCCGTTGGGTCCCTGGCCCTGGAAATTGCGGATCCACGTGGCGACGGCTTCGGGATGCTGGCTCGCGAATGCCGCGACCGGCGTGACGGTCAGATGGTCCATGCGCGGAGTGCCCGATTGCGAGCGGAACGCGCTGTTGCCCATGTTCGGATCGAAAGCGCCGAACGGACCGGAAACCGCGGACGGGCTGAAAACGCCAGGGCGCCCGTTCTGCCTTGCGTCGTCCATCATGGCGCGGAAATAATTGGCCTGCATTTCGCGGAATCCCGGAATGTTCATCTGCGCCCAGATCGGGGCGTTGTAGCTCATGCCGGACGCGCCGCCGGTGGATGTCGTCGCGACGCGCGCGGTCGAGCCTCCGGCGAAACGGTAATCCGAGGCCGTGAACGTGGGCGTCAGCCCCGTGAAAGCGCGCGAGTCGACGTCGAAGAGCGTCACGATGAGCGCGATGTCGGCGGAATCTTCGGCGAAAAGATCGGTGCGGAGATTCTCGCTCAGCGTGACGCGCTGAAGGTCCGCGCGCGGCATGAACGTCACGCGCGCCGAAGTGTGGAACAGGTGCCGGTCGCCGTTCAGCATGGCGCGGTAGCCTTCCCGCTGGGCGTTGATCGCCGCGATCGCCTGGTCGCGCAGGTCGGTCAATTCGCGCGGGATTTCTTCGCCCGCGGCGCGCAGGCGGGCGATTTCGCGGATCAGACTGCCGGCATAGCGCGCGAGCGACGCGGTGAGGTGGGCATTGTCGACGAACGAGATGTCGCCGCTTTGCGGGCGCGGGTCCGCGCGGTCGAGGTGAAGCCCGGGGATCAGCCCGTTCCAGCTCGACTGCGGGTTGCCCTGCAGGCGGACAAGCGTTTGCAAAATGAGCCGGGATTGCGCGGCCGCACGGGCGCGGTCTTCGGGCGCCACGCGGCTGTTCACGTCGCGCGCCTGGACGTGGCCGTAATATTCGAGAAGCGCGCCGATTTCGGTGGGCTGCGTGGTCTGACGCGGCGCGGTCTGGTCCGGGCCGTAAACTGAATACGGGAAACCGGTCCTGGGATCGATGACCATGGAGCGGTCGCCGCTGCGGGCATCGAGGACGTCGTCGAACTGATCCACCAGTCGCTGCACGTCCGCGGCATCGGGAGCCGGTCCAGCCGGGCCTGCGGGTCCCGCGGGCCCCGTGTCCGTATCCATCTGTCCAAAGATCAACAAGACTAAAGGAAGCGCCATCATGCCGGCCGAGCCTGCATCCTGCACCGGCGGGCGGAGCGGCGCGAGAATCGGCGCGGCCCTGACGCCTGTCATGGGATCCACGTCCACCTGGCGGGCGAGTTCGTGAATCGCGGCGGTCGTCAGTTCCGGCGGCATTTCCCGGCCGGAGTTGAGCACGCCGCGGAGCGCGACGACTGAGGGTTTGATCGTGGAAACGTCTTCGCCGTTTTCTTCCATGCGGTCCGTGGCATGGGAGACGTTGCCCATCATGACGAGCGATTGGGCCCTGCCGAAATCGCGCAGGCGGTCTTCCGGCGCGCGCGCGTTGCGGGCCTGCGCCAGAACGCGTTCGGCGGCGTCCCGGTCTGCCCCCGCGTCCAGACGGTCGACGCTCGCGCTCATGGACTGATAAACCTGGATTTCCTTCGAGCTCCATCCGGACCGCGAGAGGTCGCCGACTTCGGTATGCACGCCGACGACGCCGAGAACAGTCGCGCTGAAGCGCATCACCGAGTCCGCCACCGTGATTCCGGTTTTGTCCTGAGCCCAGCCCAGGATGTCATGGCCGACGTTGATCGCGTGATGCTCGACGAACGTGACGGGCGAAGCAACGGCGTTGGTGACGTCGACGTTATCGCCGCGGATCTGCGTGAAGACCCAGGAAGTGCCCTTGCCGATGTATTGCGCGAGGCCGTAATCGTGGACATTGCCCTGGGCGTCGGGATGACCGCCGGCCAGCACCGCGATTTCCGCGCCGACCGTCAGCATCATGCCGAAGGTACGGATGAATTGCAGCCAGAACTTTCCGGATGACAGGGTCCGGAACAAGCCAATGGCAGGCGCGTACGCGAAGCGCTGTGCGAGCGTCGGAATGATTACGGTCGGAGGCGCGCGGGGCGCGGCAGGCGGCACCGCCTCGACGGGCCGAGGTTCGTCGGCCATGCCGAGCAGCGCGCGAAGAACGCGCATTTCCGAGTCCACGCTGTAACGGATGAACGGTTCGAGCGCTTCGAGCGAACGGTAGATGTCCGCCTTCTGTTCCGTGGAGATGCCGCTGTCGTCCTGCGACGCCTTCAGCATGAAATTCCGCACCGCGCCGTAATCGAGCGATTCCAATCCTTTGAGCGCGGGCATCTGCGCGAGCAGGAGGCCGTCCAGGTACTGGTTCGAGAAGGACCGCGCGAAATTCGGAATCGTGAGGACCATGGACAGGAAAGCCGTATTAAGGAAGCCGGAAACCGTGAAGGCATGGACAAACGCCTGCACCGCGATGCCGATGATCGGAATGCCCGCCGTGCTGACCGTAAGATACGAGCCGACAAAACCCAGGAGGCTCGCGCCCGCGATGCCCGCGGGAAGGGCAAAGGAAATCAGGGCGAGGCCGAGCGCGCCGATGAGGGCCATCATGGTCCTCTTCTGGATGAATGTCAGGGCCGGGAAGACGAGCGGCTTCAAAATCAATTTTTGGACGACGCGGTAAACCGTGTTGTACCAGCGATTGCCGTACTGGAGTCCGTTCAGGACGGACACCACCGGCTTCCAGCGCAGGAACAGGTGGTAAATCCCCTTCTCGGCCAGGCCGCCTTTGCGCCAGTCCGTGAACTGGCGGTCGTAACCCGCCTTGTTGGCGGCAAGCATGGCGCCGGCCAGCGCGTGGATCGACGAAGAACGGTCCATGGCTTCGACCGCGCTGATGATCGTATAGCCGCGGATCGTGAGCCCGCCGCGGAAAAATCCGAAAATGATCGCGCGGCGGAAATAACCGTAGAAGAACTGGTCCAGGAGGTGCGGGCCGGCCATGACAAACCAGCGCGCGATGCGGTATCCCCGGTACAGGAATCTGCCCCAGAACGTCTTGGGCTGCTCATCCGGGCCTTCGTGCGGCTGCTGGTCCGCGCGTTTGTAATGCGCTTCGAATTCTTTTTCAAGCTCCGAGTAGATGAACTGCCACTTCTTCACGTCCGGATCGTTGTAATCGAAGCCCGTGGCGCGCGCCAGGTCTTTCAAGTCTTCTTCCGAGTAGCCGAATTCCGCGCGGATGCGCAAAATGATCCGTTCCCGGTCCGGATTCACGCCGAGCTTGAGCATGCCCTGGATGTCGGGCGGCTTGCGCTCGTAGCGGCGAAGGACAGCCTGGATCGCGGTTTCGAGCGCGGCCGACTGCGTCCGCAGTTCCGCGCGCGGCATCGTCTCGTTGACGCGAAGGCCGGAACGCATGCCGGTAAAGATGCCCTGCAAAAATTCGCGGCGGCCGAAATCTCCGGCCTGGGCCATTTCAAGGGCGTTCTTGCCGAACCACAGCGCCCCCATGCCCATCCCCATGCCCTTCTTTTCCATGTTGCGTTCCTGCTCGAGGGTCTGCTCGTAAATCCTTTCGTATTCGTCGCGCCAGAAGCTGAAGTAAAGGCCCTGGTAATAGCTGTTGTCCGGAAGTTCGGCCTTGAACTGGTCGTACTCGGTCTGGAATTCGGGACGGACGAAAGAGCCGTCGGGGTTTTCGACATTCACGCCCTGCAGCGCTTTGAGGCGGCGGAAGGCGCGGCGCATGAAACGTTCGCGCAGGTCGGCGATGTCGGCGCGGCGTCCGATGCGGTTGATCGCGCGCACCATCTCCAGGCCTTCGCGCAGCACTTCGCCCACGTTACGGTCCCGCTGGTCGGAGCGGTAGCCGAGCGTCAAGATCGAGTTCACGTAAGCGCGGACGCGCGGGTTCGAGTAATACATCTCCGGCGTGATGTTTTCCGGGATGTTCGGGTCGGTCGGGAAAAGCGTCCGGTAGAAGCCGCGCGACAATTCACGGGCCCAGTCGAACGCGTGCTTGGTCTGCAGGGTGTCGTTCTGCGGGTTACGCAGTTCGAAAAGGAGCTGGCGGGGCTGCGTCGCGTCCGCGCGGTTGAAGCGCGTCGGATTCGCGGCGCCATCCGCGGGAACACGCGCGCGGCGGCCGTAGTCGATGAAAATGTCTTTCAGCAGCGCGACGCGGCCGAGTTCGTTGCGGTGGTCGGCTCTTGCCGCGGAGATGCGCTGGTTTCTCGCGGCCCCGTCGGCGCCCGTGATGAGCCGCGCCCTTTCGATGATGGCGTTCAGAAGCGCGCTCACTTCACCTTTGGTGATCTGCGGCAATTCGTCGAAGGACGGTTCGTCCGGCAGGACCGGCTGACGCAGCCCGAGCGCGCGGTTGCGGATGTTGGCCAGCGAAGCGACCGCGTTCAGCAGCTGGTTCAAATGGTTTTTCCCGCTCGAGGGATCCGTCTTGATCCTCTCGGGGTCGGCTTCGATGTAATCGACGGCCGCCTGCAGGCGTTTGCGGAAATTCACGACGGCGTCGCGGTTGTTGGTGTCCGCGGGCGTTTCGCGGATCACGTCCGCGGCCAGGGCGAGCAGCATGCCCATGTTGAACGGCGCCGCTTCCATCTGTTCCTTGATGAGTTCGCGCTCCTTTTTCTTGGTGGGGTCGAGGCGCGGATTGCGTTCGACGCGCAGGACGCGTTCCTCTTCGGGAACATCCGACCAGTTCGTCCATTCTTCGTCGCCGCTTGTCCGCAGGCGGTAGATGTAGCGCTGGGCCAGCTCGTCGTTCTGCAATTCGTGCGCGATGCGCAGGTCGAGCTTCATCGTGTTGTAGTCGTAGCCGAGCGCCGAGAAATCTTCTTCGATCCTGGAGACGATCGACTGGTCGCGGAAATACGGGTCGGCGATGTTCAGCCTGCGGCCGTAAAGACGCTCGAGGTCCGGGAGCATCTCGCGGATGTTGCGCAGGCGGCCGTGGAAGAAGTCTTTGAACGCCTGCGTGACGCGGCGGTCCCCGCCCTCGCCTTCGAAAACCGGGATGTTCCGCTTGTCGGCGATCTCGCGCGTGCTGATCACCCACGCCATGCGCATGTTGACCCAGTACTGAAGAACCATCTGGCTCGTCCACTGCACCAGGTCGCCGCGCAGACGGCGCGTGACGCGGCGGACCCTTTCGTTGTTGCCGCTCAGGATGTCGAGCAGGTCTTTTTCGAGCAGGCCCGCCTCGCCCAGGATCGGAAAATACTGCGCGCCCTGGCTTTCGACGATGGCGAGCGCGGCTTCGAACGCGCGGCGGTCGCCGGCATTGCCGCGTTCGATCATGTCGAGCAGCTGAAGGGTTCTTCCGATTTCGGCCCCAAACGGATGCGGGAGCCTGCCGACACGGACGCGCTCGCGCAGCCACGCTTCCAGCGCGTTGTACTGGTTCTGCGCCTGGACGTTGTTGGGAATGAGCTGGCCGCCGCGGTCGATCGTAAAAATGGTCTGGGCATTGCCGGTCATGAATTGCGGCACGTACAATTCGAAGAATTCGCGGCCGAAGACGTTTTCGTACATCTGAGCGAACCCGTCGTTGCTGATGTCGTACGGCGCCGGCCGTCCGTCGCGCGGCTGCTGGTCAGGAAGCTGGGCCCGGTAGAGGTCGAAGAAGTCCGCGTTGGTCTGGCGCAGGGCCGCGTCTCTTTCCGCCAGATTGCGGATGTTTTTAGCGCGGCTGTATTCGGGGGTCAGGAACAGCATGTCCCCGAGTTTTTTGCTCATCTGGTTGTAAAGCGGCTCCTTGGTCTGGTCCACGCGCGCGGCGACAGGCTGCGGCGGCGGATACGGCGTGGCGACCCAGCCTTCGCTGAAATTGTACAGGCGCGGCTGGTCCTGACCGAGCTGTTCGAGCAGCGTCTTGAACTGCTGTTCGTGCGGCTGCAGCGCGGTGGCTGTTGTGGGCGGCGGTGTCGCGCGCCCGCGGAACATGTGGAAGACCTGGCGCAGGCGCGTGATCTGCGACTGGCCGGGTTCGCGGCCTATGGCTTCCAGGCCCGTGCGGTAATTCTGCTGAAGCTGCTGGTACGTCGTGGTGGTAAGCGTTTCGCGGCCCTGCGGCCCGAGGATCGTGAGATTCTGGCCCGACGTATTCCACACGATCACGGCGCGGTTTTCCGCGAGGCTGGAGATGAACGTGTCCCGATCGATGTAAGAATAAGCCGTCCTGGCAAGGTTGCCTGCGACGTTCAAAAGAAGGTTCGGCTTGAGCTGGTCTTTCAGCTGGTCCACGGCGGCCTTGAAGCCGATGGCCGCGTCGCGGGCGATCGCTTCTTCATCCTGCGGCTGGAAAAGCGTGAGGCCCAGGATGATTTCGGGCGAAGGCCGGATGTAAGGCACGTCGTTTCTCTGGAAGAGTTCGTACTGGTTCGAGGCAATGATCTGCAGGGCCTTGTTGCGCGTCGGCGTGTCGTACAGCGAGTCGCGGGCGCCGCCGCGCACCCGCAGGGACGCGAGGCTGGCCAGCTTATAAGTATTAAGGAAGTCCAGGTCGTGGTTCGCGTACACCATCCGGGTCATGGCCACCCTGTAAGCTTCTTCGCGCAGGAAGTCGACGAGTGATTGTTCCGACTCGATGCGCGCGGCTTCCTGGGGCGCGCGGTAGTACACCGTCGAGGAACCCAGCTGCGCGGAATTGATGAACGTGGAATAACGCGTGACGCGCGGGGCGCCGTGCACGGCCAGGCTCCGGACCTGATAAGCCCGGTAGAACGTGTCCGCTCCCGACAGATGCCACCACGGCAGGAGCGCGGCGACCGGCGTTTCGGTGACTTCGGACATGATCACGTCGCGGATCCTCTGGGCCCTTTGCCCGGCGAGGTCTCTGACGGCTTCGCTCAGGATAAAGCCCATGTAGCTGGAGCGCGAAACCTTGGAAGCGAGGTTCAGGACTTCCCACTGCTGGTCGAGCTGGCCGCGCTCGTCCTTGTCGCTTTCCAGGTCACTCAGGAAGATCCGGCGGAAAGACTGGAAATCCGTTTCGTTCAGGCGGCGGAGAACCGTCCGCAGATTGCGGCCATCGCGCCCTTTGGCGGACGCGACCATCGACTGCAGGAGCAGGATGCGTCCCACGCGCTGGTTGCGCGTGATGTCCGTGGCATTGTCGGCGGAAAGGTTCATGCGGGCGAACAGGCCTTCGAATGTTTTCTTGAGCCAGTCGTATTCGTCGAAGCTGCGCGGATCGTTCCGGTGCAGCGCGGCCACTTTGTCCTGGTTGTCCGCTTCATGCCGCAGCAGGCGTGTACGCAATTGCCGGCTCTCGAGACGGATGCGGTTGGCCGGAGCTCCGGTCACGCCGCTCGGAATCACGCCTAAAGCGCGGAGCAGGTTCTGTTCCGGGTTGCGGCCGTCTTCGTTGCGGAAGACCGGGAAATTACGGATGGGGTCGATCGCGGTCGGATAGACCGACTTGTCATCGTCCAGGTAAAACTCCTTCAGGAACTGGCGGACGAGGTTGAGTTCGATAAGATCCGCGGTCTGGGTGAAAGTATCGTCGGCCTCCACGGTGAAGCTCCGGCGGTTGTTCCCCTGCGTGATCCAGTGATTGACGCGTCCCGCCTCCGGCAGCGTGGGCATGTGGCTGACCTGGCGCACGGCCGTGGCTGTCACCGGCGTTTCCGGCGAGCGGTTGGCAAGGAATTGCTCGCGTGCCGTTTCCGGCTCACGCCTCGGTTCCGGGCGCAAAAAGCCCAGGCCCGGCGGCGGCGGAAGAAGATCAAAACGCGGCATCAAAAGTTCCGGATCGATCTCCGGCAGCATGATGTCCGGCAGCGGAGGCGGCTCGATCGGGCGCGGACGAAGGAGTTCGTCGAGCGACGGATCGAATTCCAGCGGCGGCGCATTCGGGTCGATCGGGCCCGGGCGCAGCATGATGTCCGGATCAAAATCAAGGAGATCGGGTTCCACGTCTCCCGGCTGTCCCGGCGTGGGCGTTGCGGCCTGCTGGGCCGCGCGCTTGGCGCGCTCCTTATTCCAGATGTAGCCGCCCGCGATCACGGCCGCGACGCCCACGACGGCGCCCGCGATGATGATGTTGCGGCGGTTGACTCCCCGCTGGCGCTTGGCCGCGGCTTCGTCCGCCGCCTGCCTTTCCTTGGTCGATCGGGCCATGTACTCGAGCCCGTGCCGGATGGCTTCGATCTTGTCCGCGGCTTTGGGATGGATCGGAATTCCCTCGTCGCGGGCCGTTTCCTCGAACTCCTTGATGCCGGCCTCGATCGCGGTCTTCGCGTCCTCGATGGCCTGCAGGTGCTCGGGATAATCTTCCTCGTCGAGTTCCATGTCTTCATCTTCGATCAAGGCCTTGTGCTCGGCCAGAAGCTTGTTGTACGGCTTCACCGCTTTTTCCATCAGGATCTGTGTAACCTCGCGCACCCGTCCTTTTTTAACTTCCGCTTCCTTTTGCTTGGCCACGCCGATGTTGCGGTGGATCTGCTCACGCGTCGTCCTGATCTCGTCGATGCGCGCGGTCAGAGGATGGTCCGGCTGCTCGAGGCGCGGCAGCTTCGCGAAGATCGTCTGCGACTCCTCGGCAAGCTCGAAAAGGGCGATCATGTTGTTGACCGCATCGGCCGCTTCGTTCACCGCGGCCCGCTCATGATCTTCGATGGGCTCCGCGGTTCCTTCCTTGTCGCCGAGCGCCCGCGCCAGGTTGTAATAAGTCTCGTAATGTTCGTAGAGGGTCGCGCGCTGGTCGGCCGCTTCCGCCGTATCCGCGAAAAGCTGCGGCATAAAACCCTGCTCGCGCAGCGCCTGCAGGTACATGGCTTCGAGGCCGGGGACCTGGGCTTCCATGGCGCGCAGATCCCGCACTTTGATGAACCACATGGCATAGAGTTCCGAAAAGAGGAAGTTCCCGCCCAGGCGGTGCGACGAAGTCTCGGCGCGCAATTCAGGGCGGGCAATGCCGCTGACCGCGCCGGGGTCGATGCTTTTGAGCTTTCCGTCGTCGTCCAGGATGAGATTGCGCCAGACGTCATCGATATCCACGATGCGTTTGTCGTTTCTCAGTTTGACGGTCGCGGCAAGAGCGCGGTGGCGGCGCACGTCCGCCTGGAAGACGGCCTGGAAAACCGCGGTCTTCTGAGCGGGTTCGATATCCCCGCTCGCGGCGACAGCCTGGAGGATGCGGGCCATGTCCGGGCCCTTGTAATCCTGTTCCACGGTAAGCTTGCCCGGTTCCTCGGAAACCTGCCGCGTCGGAACGAAGAATTCGCCCAGCACGGCCTGGTTGGCGAGACTGAGGCGCGCCTTCGTGTCGTCGAGGCTGACGGCCTCGTATTCTTTGGTCACTTTCGTCGGATGGGCTTCGTCGTCGGCGCTCAGCTTGGCGTGGAACCCGGACTTGATGCTGACCGGCAAGGTCGCTGCCACCTGACGGAGGATGGCCACGACTTCCGCGGGAAGCGGCGCGTTGTTGCCGCGCTCTTCCTTGATGGCATTGTTCAGCGCGCCTTCGATCTTATTGAGGACGTTTTCCGCGTGCTCGAGTTTCGGCCGGTCGCCTTTCACGAGATTGGCGTAGGCAATGACGAGTTCGCGCAGGCGCCGGGCCGAGAGGTCGCGTCCCGTGCCTTCCCAGTTTGCGCGGTTTCCATCAAACCGTTCCCGCTGAGGCACGGACAAACGCGCGAGCATGCGTGCCTGCTGGCGGAGGATGTCGTCGATGTCGAGGAAGGCCTGCAGGAATTCGTCCAGATAGGTGCGCAGCGCGGCTTCGTCTTTGGCCGCAATGACGGCCTGAACGTTGGCCAATTTGTTCCGTTCGCTCCAGACCGCGCCCGCGGCTTCCAGGCGCGACTGCAGGACATCCGGAAAGTTCTTCTTTTCGACTTCGATCTTTTTCTTTCCCGCGAGTTCCTTGAGCTCGGCCGCCATGTCGCCCAGGATTTTTTTATTTTCCGTCTTGTCCAGGTCCGCGAGGATGCCGTCGACGTCGGCCGGCGTCGCGGCCGAGGTGATGCGGTCGGTGAATTGGCGTACCAGCGCGGTGCGGGTGTCGTCCTCCTGCCGTTTCTGGTCTTCGAGAGCGCGCTGGCGGGCCTGGGCCTGCTGCACGAGGCGCTCCTCGACTTCCGCCGGAAGCTTGGCCGCCCGGATTTCTTTGAGCACGGCGGTGATGTTGTCGAGCGTCGCGCCTTCGATTTTCTTTTCCAGGTTTTTGGTCTTACGGTGGATGTTGATTTCTTCTTCCAGTTCCTGCTGGGCGCCTGTCGAAAGCGCGCTCTTGCGGACTTCGTCCAGGATGCCGTCCAGCACCGCGAGATTGGCCACGGTCACGGCCGCGATGCGGCCGCGGAAGGACGCGATCAGCGCGTCCTCGGCCTGCAGTGTTTCGTCAGCGGCCGCGCTCAGCCCGATGCCGGTTTCTTCGGCCACTACGCCCGGAGGAGGCGTGCTCGGACGGCTCGGCGTCGGCGGAGTGACGCCTGCCGCGCGCGCGAGGTATTCATCGACGACGCTTTCCAGCGTGGCCTGCTTTCTCCAAACCCGCACAAGACCGTCCTTAATGAATTCTTTCCAGAGATCATGGCCCAGCTTGCGGCGCATGAAGTCCATGAGGACGGGCCCGTAATGATATTCCGCGGATTCCGGCGCACCCTCTTCGATTTTTCTCTTCAATTTCGTGGCGTGGAGGCTGCGCTTCTGCTCTGACAGCGCGGGGAAGGTCACGTCCAGCACGACATTGCCGGTCGCCGTTTCCCGCTGAAGGGTTTTGAGTGCCGCATAGACGAAATCGTTGGCCAGCGCTTCCGTGGCATAAAGCTGGTCCGGAGTGCGCGGGCCGGTCAGCGTGCGGTGCATTTCGTTGAAGATCGCATGGCCGACTTCCTCGATGTGGCGGACAAAGATGTCGGTCAAGCTCAGGTTCGCGATGTTGAGCGTGATGATGGTCTTCAGCGTCCCCTCTTCGCGGACCATGCGGGCACGGGCCTTCTTGTCTCCGTCA
Organism: Verrucomicrobiia bacterium; assembly: GCA_035495615.1. Taxonomy (NCBI): domain Bacteria; kingdom Pseudomonadati; phylum Verrucomicrobiota; class Verrucomicrobiia; species Verrucomicrobiia bacterium. Next base: position 71,847 of record DATJFP010000088.1, read on the forward strand.
TTGCTGGAACGGATGACGATCCGGGTGATGGGAACCCGGGTCTTGGGCCCGTAATATTCGCTGCTGAAGCGCGTCAGAAAATCGTTGAGGGTGTAGAGCTTGCCCTTGTAGGGGTAGACTTTCGCGTACTTCACGATGAAGGCAATGAAATGCGCGCGGTATTTCGCGTTCCACGACGCGTCTTCGGGATTGTGCTTCTGGATCATCTCGACGATCTTCGCGCGCACTTCGTCCTGCTCGGCTTCGTCTTCGATGTTTTCCTGCAAGTACCGGTCGATATCGTCCTTGACCTTGTCGGGCGTCATCTTCAACACCTGGAAAAGATGGTCGGTGAGCGTCCTCACGTTCACTTTACCCCAATTGAGGCGGACGCGCGCCACATTGGCATCCGCGTCATGAATGGCCGTATCGAGATTGCCTTCGCGCAGCAGGGTCTCGGCCACGGGCTCGCTGAGAATAAGGCCCTTCTTGACCTGTCCCGATTTTCCGTTCGCCGTCAGCCGCAGCAGCTCCACCTGCATGGGCATCAAAGCGCCGGGCTTTTCCTCCGGGGCCGCCGGCAGCGTGTCTTCGGCTTCGCCCGGTTCCGGCAGGAGTTCTTCTTCGTTTTCCGTGACCACGGCAGGCACGGCCACCGGCATTTCGGGGGTCACCGCCGCAACGGGCGCCACTTCGCCCGCTTCGCCGACGATGTCGGCCTGGGCCCGGGCCATGCGTTCCAGGCTTTCCTGCGTTTCCGTCGGGAGCCCGCTCGCGGCAACGGCGGCAAGAACGCCCGCGGCCGTGTCCGGAGTCATGTTCGTGATCTGCTGTTTGAGGTCCGCGATCGTGCTCGACATGGCCAGGGACATGCCGCCCTCGGCCTCGGACTTGGTGATGAATTCCCTTCTGGTTTCGTAAGGCCCTTCGAGTTCGCCCAGGTGCGACACGTAATCGGCGATCTGCCGGTTCACGGCCTCGCGGTCCGCCGCCTCGTACAAGCGCCCGAACTTTCTCTCGATCGCTTTCCGGCGCGCGTCGATTTGTTCGAGATGCTGCGTCAGGTCGAAATCATCGAGCGAAGCCATGGTCTGGATCTGGTCCAGCAGCGCCTGGCGGTCGAGCGCCTCGTCCAGCTCCGCGCGGAAGCCGCGGACCGTGCGCAGCACCAGTTTCTTGAAGCTCGCGTCTTTGGCGCGGCGGGCGGCAAGCGCGGCCGCGATCGGATCCTCTTCCGGCGGCGTCATGCGCAGTTCGGAGCGGCGCTGCTGGCTCTCACGCATTTCCGCCTTGAGGCCGGTAAGCTCTTCCTGCTTGGCCACATAAAGCGCGTCCAGATGTTTGAAGCGGTTGTTGTCGGTGGCAAAGGCATTCAACCGTCCCTGGATCTGCTGGTAATGCTCGACGGTAAAGGCCTCGCCGTAATTTTCGCGCATGGAAGCGGCCGCGGTCCGGATGGACTCGAGATGCTCGGTGAAATCGAAATCGTCGATGTGCTCCATGGACGCGATCCGCGCTTCGAGGACTTCCGTATTCAAGAGTTCGTTGTCGATGCGTTCCAGGAAATAACCGACGGCGGCAGGGACCAGCGCCGCAATCTGCCGGTCGAGATCCTTGTCGAAGTCCGGCACCTGCACCGACATGAGCGCGTCCGGAATCGACGTGTCCGTGCCTTCTTCATTAATATAGCGTTTGGCCGTGACGAGCGCTTCCAGGCGCAGCGGCACCAGGTGGCGCTGGGCGTCCGCGCCGATCTGCGGGCCGAATTCGTCGATGACAAGATTTTGAGCGGCGACAAATTGTTTGAGGCGGGCCACGGTCACGTCTTCTCCCGCGGCAAGGGGCTGTCCATAGAACCGGGCCATGATCGCCTTGGCCGGCGTGGGCTTTTTGCCGTGCGTGGCCTGGAACTGCGTCCGCAGCTGCACCAGCCCGTCCGACAATCTGCCGCGCGCCACGTCCAGGAGGCCGTTGACGCGGTTGGCTTCGATGAGCCGGTTCATGCCCGGCCCTTCGGCGAGAACTTTCCCCGCGGGAAGAACGGTTCCCACAAGCGTTTTTTGCGACGCCGCTTCTGCGATGGCGCGTTTCACGCGGCCGGCCGCCTCGCGCAAGACGCCGAGTTCCGAGAGGATTTCCTGCTGAAGGGCGCGGTAAGCTTCGTCGAGAGGTTTATAATTTTCGCGCACCGTAACGAGGCCGCTTTCGTCCTGGGCCGCGTAGGGGTGGTCCGCTGCGAGTCCTTCGAAGAACTTTTCGAGGACCCGGTCGACTTCCGTGGGATCGTCGGTTTTCGAGGGAAGGTCGTTGAGATTCCGGATCCGGCTCTGAATGCGGGTCAGCGCGCTATGCAGGTGGCCTTTTTTATCGGGCTGCGATTTGATCCGGGCCAGATTGCCGGCAAGCAGTTCTTCCATCGCCGCTTCCTGGTCCGGATGCGTGCGCAGGAAATCCACGATTCCCTTGTTCCCGATAATGTCGGTGAGCCGCGACAGTTCCGCCTCGACGGTGCCGTGCATGTCGCCCTGGACCTGCGCCAGCATCCCGCTCACTTCAGGCCTGAGGGTTTTCGCGGTTCCGTCCAGCGAGGCCTGCAGCGCGATCTCGTCGAGCCTGGCCGGGGTCATGTCCTGGAGCGCCTCGTTGTCCATGTGCAGCGCGGTCAATTCCGCCACCACTTTTTTCGAGATCAGAACATGATAAAGGTCGCGGATGTCGGCCGGCATGTCGTCAAAGCCCTTGCCGCTGGTCGAGGCCCGCATGGCCGCGGCCTTCAGGGCGTCGCCGGTCGTCTCTTCCAGCTTTTTCCCGGTCGCGTCGCCCTGGATGTCTTTCAGGTACTGGCGGACATTGTCCGCGATGGCATTGCGTTTTTGGGGTGCGAGGACCGTGACCACCTGGGTTTTCAAGTCCGCGGGCACGTTCTTGAGCAGGAGGAGCATGCGCTCGACCGTGACCACGGCATTTTTCTTCTCGCTGATGTTTTTCATCCAGCTCTGGACTGCGGCGGTCGTGGCCTTGAAAATCGCCGCGGCTTCATCGGCTTTGAGGGTGAGCTCCTGGCGCAGCGCGTCCGCGCTCTTGATCTTGCCTTCGGCCGTCGGATAATCGCGTCCCGGCTGGGCCTTGGCTTGATCGAGAAGCGAGAGCACTTCCTGGATTTTGGCCAGCCGGATATCCTCTTCCGTCGGGGCCGCGGCCGATGGAGGCGCCACTTTTCCGGGCGTCTGCAGTCCCACGAAAGAAACGTCATCGTCGTCGGCAAAAGGATTCGCGCGTTCCAGCCTCTTTTCCAACCCGTCTCCGGGGATCGAGGAGGCGTCCCGCGCGGCCTTGGCCAGCGCGTGCACGGTCTGATCCAAAGGCAGGGTGCGCGTCATCTCAACCAGTTCTTCCATGCCCGGGATCGGCATCACGCGGCCCACGACCGAGATCGTGGCCAGCGGCTTGCCGGGTTTGTTGGCGAGTGTCGTCGTCCGTATCGTGCTCAAACCGGCAGGCGTGCTCTTGTCGCCGCCGTCGGAATAAACCAGCGCCCGCGTTCCGGGAGGCACGTCCACCTGGGTGCGGTTGTTGCTGCCCAGCAGAAGAGCATCTCCGGAAAGGAATTCGTCGTGCTTGTGGCGGACGCCCAGATAAAGCTCCAGGTTCTCCTGCGTTGTGAAGCGCGGAAGCGTCTCGCCGAAATCTTTGGCCTCCACCTTGCCGTCCGGGAGAATGAAAATGCCGGTGCTGTCGCCGTAATCGAGACCCAAGCCCGCGTATTTTTTCTTATCCGGATCGGCAATCTGCCGTGTTTCCGGGTATTCCCAGACAAGACGGATCGTGAGGGTGGTCATGGCCCGCGAATGAATCTGCCGGGCCCGTTTGGCCTCGGACAAAGCTTCATTGGCCGCATCGACCGCGTCCTCGAGGACTTTCAAGGCGGCCTCGGGCGTTTGCGCCGCGAGCAGCTTTTCCCGGGTGGCTTCCTTCTCGATGGCGGCGATCACGATAAGCGCGGCCTGCCGCCCGTCCGGCTGCCCTCCGGCACCGTCCGCCACCGCGATGAGGCCCCGGTCCGGCAGGTTGAGAATGGCGTCTTCGTTGTTCTGGTCCGCCAGCGGTTTATTGATGCGGTACACTGCGGGAGCCGTGTAAGCCCAGGTCGTAAAACCCGTAGCCTTGCCTTCGATAGCTCTCTTTTTCGCGTCAAAATCATCTCTTACCCAAGGCCTGATCCGCTCCGGAAGCGCTTCGATCTGGCCTTCGACCGCCGCCAACTCCCCCGCGCTTGAATTCAGCGTCAGCGCGTCGACTGCCGCCCGCACCGGCATGTAACGGCGCCGGTCTTCCTGGATGCGCTGGGTAATCTGCAGCTTCTTGGCATCGGCCGCGCGGCCGATCTCGTCTTCGAAGCGCTGATAAACGCGCGGCGTGGTTTCTTCTTTGGCGCTCTCGACGTTTTCGTCGACGATGGCGATGCTGAGGATGTTGATGTCCGCCTTCTGCAAGTCCTGGATAAATTGCCGGAGCCGCTGCTCATCCCTCTTATCCTTGGCCGCGATCTTTTCTTTCTTGGCCCGTATGGCTTCCTGGACGTCGGCACGCTGCCGCAGCCGCGCATCCGTCAAAATCTTGGCCGCTTCCCCTTCGACATCGGCTTCCGCGACGGTTCTGGGGTCCAGGGCTGTGATCTTGCTAATGGCTTCGAACGCCGCCTCCTCATCCGCGGCAACCCGCGTCCGGATGGCCTCGTTCTTTTCGGCGAGCCGGGCCTGTTGCAGCCGGGCCGCGGCGTCCTGCGCGCCGTTCAGCCGGTTTTCCAGCGGTGTGACGTCCGAAAACGCATTGAGTGGGGTCAGCGCATCGACTTTGGGCGTAATGTCCGCTACGATCAGGCCCACGACTTCCCCGATTTCCCGCTTCAAAGCCGCCTGCAGTTCCGTGTCTTCCTTAATCTGGTCCGCGCGGCTGAGCAGCGCTTCGGCATCCGAAACCTGCGCCGCGGCAACATTCTTGCGGAGGTCTCCCAGGAGCCTGCGTACGTCCGCCGCGATGTCGTTGTTCGAGCGCGAACGATCCCCGATCGACTGCCGAGCGGCTTCGAATTCTTCTTTGAGCGATTCTTTGAGATCTTCCCGGTCCGCGACACGCGCTTCCTGAGCCTGCACGTCCGATTCGTTTTTGACCCGGCGGAGCTGGATCTTGATATCCGCCATCAGGTCGCGGTCGAGGCTCTCGCGCTGCGTGATGGCCTCTTCCTTGGCTTCCACCTCGCGCAAAAGACGCGCCGCCCGTTCGCCCCGGGCGCCGGTCACGCGCGCCCGCAAGCCCTGCGCGGCGGTAAGGTCGCTGCGGTCAGTGAGCTGCGCGATCTGCGGTTCGATCGCATCCATGATCTTTTCCGCGGCCGCGTCGATCTCGCCTTTCACCTTGTCTCTCAGTACGGCGCCCGCGATCTGATCCGCCTGGTCGGCAAGGTCCTGCATGGTGCGGACATAAACGCCGTCGATCGCGGCCGTTTCCGTAATTCTCAGGCGCACCGCGGCGGCGGCCGTGTCATCGGCCTGGATGCGGCGCTGGATCGCGCCGCTGATGTCATTGGCTTTTTGCGCGAGGCGGTTGGCGCGCTCGGTCTTCGCATTGACGAAACGGCGGCGCTGCGCCTCGACTTCCTCTTCGGTGCTGAGTTCGCCGAGCCGGTCGAGAGACTCGTCGATGTGAGCGGCGACAAGCACCATTTTGCGTTCGATGAGCGCCTCGAGAGGGCCGCGCATTTTCGCGTTCTTCAAGCCGGCCAGTTTTTCCGTGACGGCTTCGACGTCCTGCAGCGCGGCCGTTTCCGTGTCAAGGCCCTGAAGCGCCCCGCGCACGTCCTGGTCGATCGCGCCGTCCTGCCGGATCCGTTCCTGGATCGCGGTTCTTTTCTGCGTGGCAAGATCAAACAGCTCGGGAACCGATTCCGCTTCCTGCATCCGCGCTTCCTGCGCGGCAACGTCCTTTTCTTCGTTCAATTCCGTGAGCGCTTCCAGTTTTCCCCGGATGTCGGCCGCTACAAGCCCGCGCGACTGCTCGATCGCGGCAACAGTCCTGTCGCGAATGGCCACGGTCACGATTCCCTGCGCCCGGGCTTTCGCGGTCTCAAACGGCTTCACCGTTGCCGTGGCCGGCGTTTTGGGAAGGCCGCCGAGGATTTCCCGCGCGGTTTCTTCGTCGCGGCGTCCGCGGTCGCGGATGCGCGTCTTGATGTCGGCGGCGAAACCTCCGATGCGCTGACGCTGCCGTTCTTCGGGCAGCCGCGCCACGGCCGCATCGACGTCCGCTTCCGTGCTCTGTTCGTTGGCGGCGAGCGCGTTCATGGCCGCCTGCGCGTCCCGGATCAGTCTCGAATCTTCTTCTTCACGTTCCCGCAGGAAATCGCGGCGCGCCAAAGCCGCTTGCCGCAATCCTTCAACTTCGGGCGATTTGGCGTTCTTCAGCCGGTCTTCCTGGGCGCGGATGTCGTTGACGTCTTCCGCGGCGGCGATTCGTTCCCGGATGTTCTGCACCACGGCAACGCGCTTGGCCTCGATCTGCGGCCTCGCTCCTGTTTTCAAATCCTCATAAGGTACGGCTTCTGCCCGCTCGGCATAAGATTCGATGACTCCGAGCGGCACGCCGTCTACGCCAAAGCCCGTCACGTCGCCGACCAGCCGTTCCATTGTTCGCTGGTAGTAATCGTAAATCTGGGCTTCCATCTGAGTCCGCTTGGCCTCGAGCCGCGGGAACACGAAAAGAAGGAGCGCGTGAAGGCTGGGGGTCGATTCGGTTTGAGCCAGGAGGTTCTTTTTCGCGCGCGCGTAGGCGGTTTGTTCCGCCGCGGCTCCGGCCTCCTGGTATTCTTTCAGCGCGCGGACGAATTCGTAGGAACTCTTCTGGTCCAGGGGCGGCATTTCCGTGGAAGTCAGCATGGCCGCGGCTTCGGGCACGATCTGGTCCGGCTTGTCGAGCTGTGCCGCCATGGCCGAGATGAGCCGCGATTCGTACTCGGCGAGGGCGGCTTCAGTCGTGCTGAGGCGGGCGCCGATGCGCGATTGAAGTTCCGAGACAAGAGGCGCGGGACTGTCGGCCGTTCCGGCAAGCGCCGCGGCTTCCTGGCCCAGGCCCTGGAGGCTCTGGTAATTTTCGTGCGGATCGCCGCGGGTCTGCTCGAGACGCTGGGCAATGTCGCGGAACTTGATCGTGTTATCGACCTGCGGCGTACGAACTTCGCCGGGCAGCACTTCGAAAAAGGCAATGACCGCCAGGATGGCGTCGAAATTCGCGGCCACATCCCCCATGTGGGGCTGCAGCGCGCCTTGCAGGAGGGTTTGTCCGCGCGCGGCAATGATGCCCGGAATCTGGGGCCTGTCCGCTTCGGAGGCCGCGCCGCGCTGCGCGTACGTGTCTACCAGGATCTGCGGGCTCATGGCCTGCGCCGTCGTGGTCTGGATCAGTTGAAACGCCCGGGCCAGCTTCAGGACGTTCAGGGCGTCGTTATTTTCAGGAGAAAATTTCGTGGTGTCCCACGTGATGGCGGCCAGACGCTCGAAGGAGTCCGCGCGGTTGATTTGCTTGGCCAGCCGGCCGAAGCGGGATTTTTCCGTGCCGCGCCATTTGATCACTCCCCAAATGGCTCCGGCTCCGGCCGCGAGACCCGCTGCGATTAAAGCGGGCCCGGTAAGATTGGGCGCGTTGACCGTGACGCCTCCTGCTTGTTCCGCCAAATACTGATAAAGTTCGTAAACGCCGTAAACCGCCACGCCGGCGCCGGTGAGAACTCCCAGGCCGAGCAGAATGCGGTTTCTCCAGACGCGGGCCGTCTCTTCCCGTCTTTCCAGTTCGGTCTTTCTCGCGCGCGCGCCGTCCTGCTCCGCCGCGGGCAGATCATTGATCACAGCTTCGGTAATATCGGCCGACCGCCGGGCTGCTGCGACGGCTGCGCGCGCATCCTCGATCTTCTTGAGAGCGTCGCGCTTTTCCCGGGCCTGGTCCCGCTCGCCGTCGTTTTCGAGATCCGCGAGCACCGCGTCGGTAATCTGCGCCGACTGCGTGGCCGTGGCGACCGTACTTCTCGCGGCTGCAAGGCGCGCCGCCTGGATCGCCGTCCTCTTGCCTTCCGCGACTCCGGCGAGCCTCGCCGCTTCCGTCGTCTGAGCTCCTTCCAGACGCGCCGTCTGCGCGGCCACCTCTTCGATCGTGCTGGCGTCGGTCAATGCCGTCAACTTGCCTTCGATGTCCGCCACGATTTGCGTGACTTTGCCGCGGATTTCATCTTCCACCGCCCCGCGAGCGGCCCCGTCTTTGATGCCGGCCGCCAGAGGCAGAAGAGCTTCGGCGTCGCTTATTTTCGCGGCAGCGGCATCGATCTGTCCGAGCTGTGTCCGGATATCGCGCGCTTTATCCTCGTCACCCCGCAGCCGGTCGCGAATCTGTTCCACGGCGGCATCCGCCTGGTCTTTCACCTGGATGCGGAGACGTTCCTCCAGACCGTTCACAATGGCGGCGAGCTGATCTTCCGTGGCCGTTTCCAAATCCAGGGCTCCGATCGCGCGCTTGGCCTCAGCGACCGCGCGGCCGTCCGCTTCGATTCTCGCCTCGATGGCTGCGCGTTTGGCTTCCGCCAATTCCCGCAGCCGCGCTGCTTCGGGAGTCTTGGCATCTTCGAGGCGTGCGGTCTGCGTCACCACCGATTCGGGAGTGTTGAGTTCGGTGAGGGCATTCAATTTGCTTTCGATGTCGGCGACGATCTGCCCGACTTTGCCGTTGATCTGGCTTTCGACACTGCCGCGAAGCGTCGCGTTCTGGATCTGCGCGGCGCGCGTCAGCAGGGCTTCCGCGTTTTCGATCGTGGCGCTTTCAGGCTGAACCTGCCCGAGATCCGAAAGGATGGCGCCGGCTTTTTCGTTGTCGCTGCGGCCGCGCTCGCGGATCGCGGCAATCTTGGCATCCGCTTCGTCGCGCACATGATCACGCAGGCGGGCCGGCAGCCCGCTGCGAATGGCTTCAACGGCGTCTTCCGCCGCCGTGTTCACATCAATGTCGTCGATCTGGCGCTTGGCTTCGACTATAGCCCGGGCATCGGCCCCGAGCCTGTCGCTGATCGCCTGTTTTTTCTGTCCCGCCAGATCGCGCAGGCGTCCGGCATCGGCAGCGGCGGCGCCTTCGAGCCGCGCAGCCTGGGCATCCGGGTCAGCCAGCGCATTCAGTTCCGTCATGGCGTTCAACTTGCCTTCGATGTCCGCGACAATCGCGGTAACGCGGGCGTTGATTTCGCCCTCGATCGCGCTCCTCAAGGTTTCTCCCTTGATCTGTTTCGCCCGCGGCAACAAGGCTTCGGCGGCGTGCACGTTGGCATCGCCCGGAAGGAGGGCCGCAAGATCGCCGCGGATCGCTACTGCTTTTTCATCGTCGCTTCTCAAACGTTCGCGGATGGCCGAGAGCGCCGCCGCGACATCTTCCGCAATCTGGTCACGCACGCGTTCGGGCACGCGCGTCTCGATGGCTTGGACCTGGGCAGGCGTCGCGGTTTCGGGATCGAGCTGGCCGAGGTCCTGTTTGGCCGCCGTGACGGCTTCGCGGTCCGCGGCGATGCGCCTCGTGATGGCGTCCATCTTGCCGCGCGCCAGATCGCGAAGGCCTGCGGCTTCCGAGGTAAGCGCGTCTTCGAGGCGCTGGACCTGCGTGTCGACTTCGGCCGCCGCGCTCAACTCGGTCAAGGCTTCCAGTTTTCCGCGGATGTTTTGGACGATCCCGCCCACTTTCGCGTTGATTTCATCCCGCACGGTTTCTCTCAGAGCGGGGTTCTTGATGTCCGCGGTCTCCGTCAAAAGGGCTTCGGCTTCTTTGACAGCGGCCGTTTCAACCGGCAGCAGTCCAAGCCGCTCACGAATGCTTTGCGCTTTTTGTCCGTCGGTTTCGATGCGCTGGCGGATCGCAAGCAGGGCCGCCTGCGCTTCGGTGCTCACCTGGCCGCGCAGACGTTCAGCAAGACCGTTCACGACGGCTTCGACATCGGTGGCCGCGGCTTCATTTATATTAAGGCTCGTGATCGCCTGCTTCGCCTGGCTTACGGCGAGCTCGTCCGCCCGGATCCTTCTCTCGATGGCGGCCGATTTTTCTTCCGCAAGCGTGCGCAGCCGGCCCGCTTCGGACGTGGCCGCGTCTTCCAGCCTCGGCGTAATCGCCGTCACGCTGGCGGGCTCGTTCTGGTCCGTCACGGCATTCAATTTCCCTTCGATGTCCGCAACGATCGCTTTGACTTTCTGATTGATCTCGCCTTCGACCGCGGAGCGCAGCGTTCCGTCTTTGATCTGCCCGGCGCGGGTCAGCAGCGCTTCCGCGTCTTTGATCGCCGCCGTATTGGCAATCGCTCCGAGGTCACCCCGGATGGCCGCCGCCTTTTCGGTATCGCCCTGCGTGCGTTCGCGAATCGTGGCGGCCGCGGCATCCGCTTCGGCCTTGACCTGATCACGCACCCGTTCGGGCACGCGATTGCGAAGGGCTTCTACGTCGTCCACCGCGGCCGTGTCCAGATTGAGCGCCGCGATCGCCTGCTTGGCTTCGCGCACGGCGCGTTCGTCCGCGTCGATCCGGTTTTGAATGGCCCTGGATTTCTGCTCCGCCAACTCCCGCAGCCGGGCCGCTTCCGGCGTCACCGCGCCTTCAAGCCGCGACGTCTGGGCCGTCACTTCTTGGGCCGTGCTGAGTTCCGTCAAGGGCGTCAGCTTCGTTTCGATGTCCGCGGCGATCTGGCCGGTCTTGGCATTGATCTCGCCTTCCACGGCCGGACGCAGCACCGCATCTTTGATCTGCGCCGCGCGGGGAAGCAGCGCTTCCGAATCCGTGAGCTTGGCCGTCGCGGCGGCGATACCCTGCAGGTCCGAACGAATCGCCGCGGCTTTTTCTCCGTCGCCCCGCGTGCGGTCGCGGATCGTGGCAATGGCCGCGTCCGCTTCGGTCTTCACCTGCTCGCGCACCCGCTGGGGCACCCCATTGCGGAGGGCTTCCACTTCGTCCACCGTGGCCGTGTCCAGATTGAGCGCCGCGATCGCCTGCCTGGCGCCGCTCACTGCGAGCGTGTCGGATTCGCCGCGGCCGGAGATGGCCTGAGACTTTTGGCCTGCCAGCTCCCGCAGCCGGGCCGCTTCCGGCGTCACCGCGCCTTCGAGCCGCGCCGTCTGGGCCGTCACCTGGTCGGCCGTGCTTTCGTCCGTCAAGGCGTTCAACTTTCCTTCGATGTCCGCGACGATCCGCGTCACGACCGCGTTGATTTCGCCTTCCACGGTCGTCCGCGCGGTCTGGTCCTGAATCTTTGCGGCGCGCTCGAGCAGCGCTTCCGCGTCTTTGATGTTCGCGGCCGCCGGCACGATCCGTCCGAGATCCGCGGCAAGGGGCCCGCGAAGCGCCGTGTCTTCTTCGCCCCGCTTTAAGTCATCCCGCCGCCGTTGAGCCCCTGCCAAAATCACGTCGTAGGCGCTTCTTTCATCCCCGGCGAACGTCACCCCCGTCACAAGCCGTTCCGCTTCATCAAGTTTCTGCTGCGCCTCGGCCGCTGTGTCCGCAGCCTGGGCTGCGGCAAGCAATCCGACCAGCGAAACAACATTGCCTCGGCGCGTTACCTGCTCTTGTTCGGCTCGCTTCAAGTCGCGCTGCTTTACGCGCAGGGCTTCGAGGGCTTCGGTATAACGGGCTTCTTCCTGGCCGGCAAATGTGACCTGGCTGCGCAGTGCCGTGACGGTCGCGATCGTGGCTTCCGCCTGCGTCGACGAGGTCGGCTCCACGGCCAAAAGAGCCATCAGGTGCCGGACTTTTCCCGAACGTTCGGCTTCCGCATCTTCGTCCGTCTTGAGACGCTGCGCGGCTTCGCGTGCAAGCCCGAGCGCATCGGTGTACTGCCGCTGTTCATTCCCCTGAAATTGGACGCGGCCTGCAAGGTCTTCGGCTTCTCGGATCATTTCCTCGGCTTCGGATGCCGTTGCGGCGCGCTGCGCGCCTGTCAGCAGGCTCTGGATGCGGCGCACCGAGGCTTCGCGGTCCGCGACAAGTGCCCGATGCTCGGCGATGAGTCCGGCCAGCGCGCGCGTGCGAGTGCTTTCAGCGGCGCCTTCCAGCCTTTTTTCCTGGAGGTCGAGGACGCCTGTGTCATAAGTGCTCGTGACCTGGGTCCGGATATTGGATTCGATGGCAAGCGCGGTTTGTTCGACTTCCCCTTCGAGCGTCGTGCGCAGGCCTTGATTGCGGACGCGCGCCACGTCCTTCAGCACGGCTTCCGCTTCCGCCAGCGTGGCCGTCGCCGCTTTCACATTCAAATTCGCGAGCGCGTCACGTACGGTCCTGGCCAGGGTTTCTTCCTGCGCCACGGCTTCCTGGATGGCTTTCTTTTTCTGTCCCGCCAGCGCCTGGAGCCACGGCTGGGCCGCGGGATTGAAACGCCTTTCCTGCGCCTCGACCGCGCTGACGGCCGCGGTTTCGTCCATCGCGGTCAGCGTTTCCTGGATGTTGTCAATGAGGCTGCCGATCACGCGGCCGACTTCGCCCTGCCACGCCTGACGCACGCCTTTGTTCTGGATCTGATTGACCCGCTGATAAAGCATTTCCGCGTCGCTGATCTGGGCAGTCGTAAGGTCGAGGCCCTCGATCGCTTCCATCACGCCTACGGCAATCTCATCGTCTTTGCGGATCCTGTCGCGGATGGCCTGGCGCACGGTCTCGGCTTCTGCGGCAATGCGCGTCTGGAGAGGTTCCCGCAAAGTCGCGGCCACGGCGTTCACGTCTTCTTCCTTCGCGGTCTTCGGATCGATCTTGCTCAGTTTCCCCAGAACGTCCTGCACGCTCGCCGCGTCTTCAGTTTCCTGCAGGGCCATGAGATCCAGCACTTCCACGACCTGTTTGTCCCCGCGCACGGCGTCTTGGAGCCGCAGCGGAAGCGCAGTGATCGCGGCTTCCACGTCCTGGGAGGCCGCTTGCCCGATCACCATGCTCGTGATGGCGGCGATCGTCTGCGTTTTCATCGCTTCGTCTTTCTGCTCACGGGCCGTGATCGCGCGGGTCATCTCCTCCACCTTGCTGCTCAGCCTTTTGAGGACGTCTTCCGGAAGGCGGAGGGCCATATCTTCGGGAAGACGGAACATGACGGCGTTGACCTGAGGCACGGTAGAGGTCTCGACCGGAAGAGCGCCGATCTCGGCAACCAATCCGTCGATAAAGGCGGAGTCGCTCGCCGCCTGGAAACGATCATGGACCGCCTTGACGCCGGCCGTGAGATCCGTGCGCAGATTTCCGCGGTAGCCGCGGGTCCGTTCGCTCTGAGCGGCAAGCTCGTCTTCATTTTTGACTCCGGCCAGACGCTCGACGACGTTCTGCGCCACCTTCTCCTGCTGCGCGGCCGCGGCCTGTTCGATCTGGTCCCGGTAAGCGCGGCCAGGCGCAAATCCCAGCAGCCGCAGCCCCTGTTGGACAAAAGCCGAGACGTCGCGCACCGACACCTCGCGCGCGTCGATTTCCCCGATTTGCCGGACAAGGTCTTCCACGGCACTATCCATTCTCTGCCGGCTCCGCTGTTCGCGGCTTTCGGCAAGGTCACGCTGTCTTTTCTGTTCACGGGCCTGACGCGCCTGGTCGACCGGCACGGCTTCGAGTTGTTCGACCGCGGTTTCGCGGGCCTGTTCTTCCGGCTGTGGCACGGGCTTGGGCTGTTCTTCGGCCACTTCGGCCGCGGGAACTGACTGGACCACGAGCGAATACAGATGCGCAATGTCTTTGTATTCCTGGAGGACGAGCTTGATGACTTCCGTACGCGTCTGCACGGCCATCTCGAAAAGCGCCTGCTTTCTGCCTTGCGCGGTTTCATCCGCATCGGTCGTCGACTGCTGTTTCAGCGCCTCGAAAAGCGCGCGGATGAGCGCCGGGAGCTGGGCGAGTTTTTCCTGGACGGCCAGAAGCTGGCGCGCGGTCTGTTCGCTGGACAATTCTTCTTCGCTGGCAAGGCGTAAGGTTTCCAGGGTGTCGCGAAGGCTGTGGAGTCCCTGCACGAAGTTCGCGCCGTCCTGATAGCCTTCGCTCAGCTTCGAATAAATATCGCGGTAGGCCACACCGATGGCCTGGACCGCGTTGTCTTGGGCCGCCCGCAATTTCTCATCCAGGCTTCCGAGCGCTTCATCGAGCTGCTGGATGCGTTCGGTGAAACGCACGCGCAGCGCCTCGGCCCGGGTCTGGATTTCAGTGCCTTCATAATAAGATTCCCGTGACAAGGCAGCCAGCTGCTCCATGACCACGTCCCGAAGCCGCCACAGGGTGTACTGTTCGTTTTCGATGACCCCGGCCGCTTCACGCACCAGCGGGAATTGCCCCGCGGGCTGCTGCAGCTGGGCCTCAAGCTCTGATATATAGGAAGCGGTGTGCCCGAGCTCCTGGTCCGTTTCGCGTTCGATTGTGTTCAAACGGCGCGTCAGCACGCCCATGTTATATTCCGCGATTTGCCGGATCTTCTCGTCCGCGGCGGCGCGGACGCGGTCTTTGAGATTCGCGGGTAGGAGATCGACCAGCCGGTTGACTTCCGCGGGCGTGCCGACCGGAACCGAGACTTTCGTCTCGATGGCGGCCGTGACTTTTTGCACCTGCAGGTCGTCGAGCTTGCCCAGGGAAGCGGCGCCGCGCGCAATAACCGCGGCAAGCGCCTGCCTTCTGGATTTCAAAAATTCAATTTCGCTTCGCACGCCGGGATCCACGGCGTCCGGATTTTTTCCGAAGGCATCTACCTTCGCGTCGAACTGCGCGAGCGTCCTATCCGCTTCCTCCCGGATTTTCCCGATCTGGAGCCGGATCGTGTCGAAGATGCTAGTCGTTTCTTCGGTGAGGTTCGGGACGTTCATGAGGCTTTCGGCGACTTCGAGGCTGCGGATCAGCCTCGTCTCTTCCGTTTCGTAGAAAGCGCGGGCTGCGGTGACTTCGCCCTTCAAGGCCAAAACGCGTTTTTCCGTGAGTTGGATTTTACGCGTCAGTTCCCGGATCCCGGCCTGGGCGTCTTCGGTCACCCTCTTCAGGGAATCGTCGAGCTCGCGGAGAAGGTCTTCGGGTTCTTCCGTCGTCCTCAATTCCGCGCGCAGGCCGACAGCAAGCTGGGGCATCTGGCGGGCATTCCCATTCAAGCTTGCGAGAAGCTGGCTGCGTCCTTCGCTTCCGAGACCCGCAAAATAGGCATCGGGCCGGCCGAGCAGTTCGCCGATCAGGGCCAGGATTTTTCGGACCGCTCCCGCCGACGGAGTCTGCTTGAGTCCCGCCAGCGTCTGTCCCGCTTCCGCGATCGCTTTCTTGGCATCGACCGCCGCGGGCTGCTGCACGGGTTGGCGGGCCCGCTCGAGCGCACGCGCGATGCCGGGAAGATCGCGGATTTCAGGAGGCAGGGCTTCGAGAGTCTTGGCAATTTCGGCGACTGGTTCCGGGACCATCTCCGGATCGAGCTCGGGCGTCAGCGAAACATCGAGGGCATGCTGGATATTATTGTAGAGCAGATTCCCTTCTGTCCCCGTGGCCTTGTCTTCGTAAGAGAGCTTCTTAATAATGTAGTCGCGCAGGTCCGCCATTGCGAGAGCGATCGTGCCGGCCTGAATCTGGCGCGCGGCAAACAGAATCGCGTGATGGTCATACGTAATGCCCGTCGTATCCGAAACCTTGGGCATGTTCGCGGCGCGGTCTTCTTTCCAAAGGTCCTCATTGCTCATGGCCGCTTCCGGGAAGGCCTTGTTATGCTGGCGCAGCGATGCTTCCTCAAGCAAATCCAGGACGGCGTTCCGCTGCTGGCCGCCGAGCGCGTTCCAAGCCGCTTCGTCCGACCGGCGGATCAATTCGATCTGGTCGCGCAGCGCCTGCTGCAACTGCCCGGCCGCCTCTTCCCGCTGGATTTGGGAAGTCCACGCCTGCGGCAATTTATCGAGGATCCAACGCTGTACCTGGACCGAATAATCCGTGACTTTCTTTTCCGTGGCCGTGCGCGGAACGGTGAGGCTCATCGGGTCTCCCGGCTGGACTTGCAGCCGGTCCAGATGCATCAGGAAATGAATGAGCGCGTTCTTTTCCTGCTTCGTCCACGACGTAAGCTCGGAGTTCCACCGCTGAAGCCCCATGAACCGGTTTCTCGAGAGATCGTAGCGGCGCTTTTCGATTTCCGGACGCGGGCGCTCCACAGCGCCTTCCTGGAACCGCAATTCGCCTTTCAACGCGGCCTGGCCGAGGTCGGTAACGACGACGCTGATCTGGCCGGGCTGCACCTTGCCGAGCGCTTCCGTGACGGCCGGATCCCTGACCAAGTGCGCATCCACGGGCCCGGAATAATAGTTGCTGTCGCCGAGCTCCAGCCGGTTCAAACGGTCGGGCTGTTTGAAAAGCCCGCGGGCTTCCGAATCCTGGCTGCGAAGCACCTTCGCAAAAAGGCGCAGCGCCTGTGTCTTGTCTTCGCCCGTCTGCCACAAAAACTGGTTCGGACCTTTCCGCTCCAGCACGCCGCCGAAACGGTTGACGATCGCGAGGAGACCCTGCTGGTATTCCGCAGGAATTTCCGCGGCGATTTTCTTACGCATTTCCTCGAGCGCCTGCTCAGGAGTATTGCTTTCGAAGATGCTTTCGACGATCGTCAGGGTCATGAGGAAAAAGGCGTGCGCGTATTCAGGATCGCGGGCGATGAAATCGGCGGCTTCCTGGCGGAGACCCAGGCTCGCCGCATTCAGAAATTCGCGCGCCTTGGGCGATTTTTCGATGACCATGTGCCAGGCCGCGAGCTGGAAGCGCGGGTCGCTCAGGCTTTGCTGCTGGGGCGGGAGGAAAGTCTCCACCAGCCGCGTTTCGAGCGGCATCGGCTTCTGGCTGAGGGCGTCCACGTAAAGCTGCGTTTCCTTGGTGTCGTCGATCTGGCCGTGGATCCGCGGCGCGATCACAAGGAAAGAATAATCGTTTTCCTTGAGATAGGCCTCGATGCCGGGCGTATGGAAACCACCGGTAATGATCGCCATGATCTGCTGCTTCCCGGATTCCATTTCCCCGACCGCTCTCTCGATCAGGATCTTGTCGCGTTTGAGAGCTGCGGAATAATAACGCTCCACGCGGCCAAGATCCTGATCAAGGATCTCCAAAAGGGACGGCAATCCATTGGAGAACTGATGTTGCTTTAAGAGCGGTACGAGGAAATTACGGAATGTCTCTGCCTTGAATTCGTCGCGGTATGTGTAGAAAAAGTCTGCGTCCTGCTTGGTCAGGGTGAAATTGAACATCTTCTGGTAAATCTCGAAAATGCGGAACAGCCGGTCCAGCTGCACTTCCTCTTCGTTGCGGAACAGCTTGTTCTTGATGTCCCGCTCGAGCGCCTCGATCTCGCTGAAGATCGCGACGTCGATCGAATCGTAGAGCCTCATATATTTAAGGTAGCGCAGGACCTCGTCGTACTTCTGGGCCAGCTCTTCCTGCCCGGCCCCCTGCGTCGACTGCATGTTCTGGATTTCGACCTGGAGATAGCCGTAATAGTCCGCGCGCTTCATCTTCTTCATGCGGAACTGGACCGTGTTGGTCAGAAACTCGGAGAGTTTTTCACGCGTGAGGACGTTTTTCAGGTCGTTGATCAGGTCTTCGATGCTTTTTTCGGCTTTGTCGAAATCGATTTCTTTTTCGAGATCGATGAGCGAGAGAAGCGAGTGCATGCCCGGATAATCGTAAAGGGCGATGTTTTCTTTGCGGGCCGTTTCCACGAGATGGCGGACGTAACTCACGAGTTCGTTGCCGCCGGACTGGAAGGCCTGCCGGTAATGCAGCATGTCCCGCAGATCATCGGAGAAAACGAACCGGGAAACATCGTCCATCAGCTTTCCGAGGTCCGCCAGAACTTTTTCGTCTCGGTCTTTGTATTGCAGGGCGTCGAGATAAGCGCGCCTGTTTTCTTCATAGATCTGGCGGTCTTCCACGCCGTACAGGTTCAGTTCCGGCCGGTCGACGATCGCGAGGTATTCGGGCCCCGTCAAACGGGCTTCTTTCAAAAAGTAATCCGCGACATTTTTGCGGGCTTCTTTGTTCGGAAAAAACGAAAAGAGTTCGGTGAAGAGTTCGCCCTCGGCGCCTTCCAGGTTGATCAGTTTAAGACCGTAATTTTTGGCGAAATAATCAAGGATGCCCGCGATGTTGCGCTGGGCCTCTTCATTTGCATGAGCGTCCTGGATGTGGATGACGATGCGGTCGCGGGAACCCTGGAAGTTTTTCTTGATTTCGCCGAGCGCCTCGGGAAGGGCCACGGCATCGAGCTTGGCGCGGGTAGGCCAATCGTAAGAAGAAGGAACAGCAACGTCGACTTTATTCCGGTTGGCAAGGCTTTGCACCAGCCCCCCGCCGTCCGCCCATACCACATCATGTACGATGAAGATCAGGGCGACCAGGAGCGCAACAGTGCGGAGCCATGGTTTCGCTCTACGCGTTTGCCAATCTATCATGAGGATTTGCCGTCCCTATGTTTTGCTGGCCAAATTGACGTGCTAACTTACCGACTACTTAAAAAATTGATTTATATTGTTATATTTAAACTATATATCAAAGTTTTTAAACTCACAATAGTATAGACCGAAATAATTGTAAGTTAAATACTTGATAAAAGTTTTTATGAAGTAAGTATAGCCGCCACTTTCTAAATTGTCAATCGGAACTTTAGGCAGAAAGGGAGTTTAGCCTGGTTTTAAGGAAAGCCCCTACAATAAGGGGTTTATTCTTCGGGATCGTCTTCCGGGGTCTTCTTCGGGGCGAGGTTATCTTCGATGCATTTGACCAGGTCCTTGGTACTGACCGGCTTAGAAAGGGCAGGTTTAATGGTAAACGGCCGCCCCCCTACCACTCCGCCGAAGGCTTCGCTTTGCCCCTTGCCCACGGTAGCGGTAAGAAAAACGATGGGGGTGTTATTGATCTTTTCCGTTTCTCGGATTTCGATGGCCACCTCCGTACCACGCTTGTCCGGCATAATCACGTCCAGAAGAATGAGGTCGGGTTTGAAGTCTTTGGCCGCCTGCAGCCCCTGGGCGCCTTTGGTCTCCACGCGGACCTCGAACTTTCCGAGGGCTTCCAGGTTTTTTTTGATCATGCTTGCGAATTTTTCTTCATCGTCGATAACAAGGATTTTTTTCTTTGCCGGGTCTGCCATGATTCCTCCTGTTAAAATTTCAGCGTGACTTTGGCGCCGTTTTTCTTTCGGTTTTCGATTTTTATTTCCCCTTTGTGCATTTCGACGATGCTTCGAACGACCGAAAGGCCCAAACCGGTGCCGCCGAGTCCGCGGCGCGTCGTAATGAACGGGTCAAAAATCTTGTCTAGAATCTCCGCAGGGATGCCCGTTCCTGTATCTTCTATTTCGACCACGACGCGAAATTCTCCAGCAGGAGGATCCAGGCGACGCGTCGTCAAAATAAGGTCGCCTCCCTGAGGCATCGCGTGAATGGCATTGGAGAACAGGTTAACAAAAACCTGCATCATCCTGTTTTTGTCGAGCGGCAGCGGAGAAACGCCCGAATCGTATTTCTTGGAAGTTTGGACTTTATTATTCATCAGCAGGTGCTTGACCAGATTCAGCGATTCATCCATGACTGAATGCAAATCCACGTTTTCCATCATGGGTTCCACGGGAGCGGCAAAATCCAGGAGACCTTTGATGACAGCGTCGGCCCGGCGCACCGCGTCGATCATGTCCTGCAGGACGCTTGCCTTTTCCTGATCTGCATCACCCATCGTCTGCTGTAAATATTCCGCGCCTTGAAGCAGGATCGCCAGGGGGTTTTTGACCTCATGAGCCACGCCCGCGGCTAAGCGGCCCACCGATTGCAATTTCTCCGCCTGGATGAGCTGGTCCTGGGTGGAACGCAGACGTTCATTGACCCGTTTCAATTCCATCAGGGCTTCGATGAGCTTCTGCTCGTTCTTTAATTGCTCCTGAATGGCGTCTTTGAGCTTTTCCTCGACCTTGACCTGGTCCGAGATCTCCCGAAAAAAAAGCATCAGGCCGGCAAGCGTGTTGTTGTCAAACACCGGATGGACAACGAAGTTCACCGTCAAGGTCCCGCCCTTTTTGTCATAAAAAGAGACCTGATCGGCGGCGCGCAGTTGTCCGTCGCGGAGGGTTTCCAACATTTCTTTCCCTGGATTCAAAGCCGGCGGTGAAAGGCCTGTATCCGGCATCAGGATCTCCTCGAGGCTGTGGCCGAGAATCTCCTTCACGCTCCGTCCGAGCATCCGGCACGCAGAAGCATTCGTTTGAACAGCCCTGCCGTTCAGGTCCGTCTCCACGATTCCTTCGGTCACGGCATTCACGATCAAAGCCTTCCTCAGCTGGCTGCTCAGGAGCGCGATCTGGAGATCTTTCTTGGAAGCGGCATTCTTAAGCCAATGCGCCAGAAGCTCCGCGTCCAGGCTCGCCTTGGGAAGATAATCGGCAAATCCCATCTGCAGGGCCTGGGCGGCCGCCCGCTCATCATTGTTGCGGATGAGCGCAAGAACAGGGATTTGTTTGGACTCGGAAGAGAATTTTTCAACGCGATCGGGACGTCCGGAAAAAAAATCGAAATTGACCAGAATGATGGAAGGCAAAAAACCGCGGATCTTCGACAAGCCCTCTTCGAGGTCCGCCGCTCTATAAATCTGCAGGCTCGCTATTTTCTGCGATTCCAGCAGCCCTTCCAAAAAGTCGGCATCCTGGGCATTGTTTTCGATGAGAAGGACCTTCATGACGACACACCGGTCTTCGGGAATAAACCAGATTCAGGAAGGAAATGTTGGGGCGCGGGACGTAGGAAGCGAGGATTACTCTTCCCCAAGATTGCTTCGCACTTTTTTTAGCAGGTCTTCCGGGCGGTAGGGCTTCACCATGTAGTCCTTGACGCCTTCGAGCTCGAACAGGTCTTTCATCTTATCCTTGGCAGTCAGGACAATCACGGGAGTCGCCTTGATGGCCTCATTGCGCTTGAGCGTCCTTACGAAAGTGTAGCCGTCCATCTTGGGCATGAGAACATCGACGATGATGAGATCGGGATGTTCTTTTTGGACTTGCAGGAGGCCTTCTTCCCCGTCATGAGCCGTCACTACCTGATAGGAACACGCCACCAAACGGTTCTTCAGCAGTTCCACGATGTGGGGGTCGTCGTCAATGACTAGGATTTTTTTTGACATTCATCCTCAATGCCTTCGCCGGGAGAGGGCCCGATGTCGGCCCCTAAAATATCGGCCTCTCTCCAGGGAAAATTAAGCGAAGATGGTGGACCTGAGGAGGATCGAACTCCTGACCTCATCGTTGCGAACGATGCGCTCTCCCAGCTGAGCTACAGGCCCATTGAATTTTTAGTCCAGACGCGAAAAGGATTCCGACGCGTTAAGAAACTGGCGGAGCACTTCAAAGACCTTTTCCTGGCCTAATTCATTAAAAATTTCATGATAAAACCCCTCGAAGATTTGCATCTCTTTGTGGGGTGACTTCACTTTGTCAAAGAAAGCCTTCGTTTTTTCCCGGTCCACGACTTTTTCAAGCCCAGACATCAGGATGTAAACGGGAAAAGGGAAATCAAATGCCGGTTCGGCATCAATTTTGCGGCCATATGTTATCATTTCCGCCAGCAATCGAACAGAAATTTTTCGCTTAATGAGCGGGTCCTTTTTGTAGGCCTCGATCTCTTCGGGATTATGCGACAAGTGCGGCGGGTAGACGGGATTGGCATACACGAGCCTCGGGTGAATCCGGTTGAGCATCGCGTTGAATGCGATCAGAAAGGAAGACAGCTTGAGCCCCAGGCACGGTGACGATAAAATCAAGCACGCAATTTCTTCCGGAAACCGCTTCGCCCAATGGACCGCGACAAGCCCGCCGAGGCTGTGCCCGAACAGAATGATCTTACCGTTCACACCGTGGCGTTTTCTCAAAAAATCCCGGAACGCGGTGAGGTCGTCCACAAACCGGTCGAGCGAATCAATATAAACCTCGCGTCCCCCTGAACGCCCCATACCCCGCGCGTCGTACATGGCCAGGGATATCTTCTGCGTTTCGAGATGACGGACAAATTTATGATACCGGCCGCAGTGCTCGCCGTGTCCATGGACGATGATCATGGTCCTCTTGGCGTCGGGATTAGCGTAATAGCGGTAAAATAATTTTGTCCCGTCCTGCGCTTGAAAAAAATCCTGCTCTTCCATGCCGCTGCTTTCAGGAAACGGTCCTGAAAGACTCTCCTTTTTGATACATGGCTTCGACCACCGATTGGAACTTTTCCAAAACCGCCTTCCGTTTGATTTTCAGGGTAGGCGTCAGCTCTCCCCCTTCGACGGTCAGGTCCTTTTCGAGAAGCGTGAAATATTTGATCTGTTCATACCGCGCGAGATTCGCCGTCTTGGCCTTAATATGCTCCTCGGCCCACTGCAGGATCTGGGGATCTTTGAGGAGTTCCGCCCACGGCCGCTGCAGTCCCAGAGCGGCGGCATGCCCCTCGAATTCGGTGCGGTTAGGGACGATCAGGGCCACAAGATAGTTCCGCTTGTCGCCGACCACCACGGCCTGGAGGAAGATGCGGTCTGCGGTCAGTGTGTTTTCGATGTTCTGCGGGGAGATATTCTTCCCGCCCGAGGTTACGATGATGTCTTTTTTCCGATCTGTGATTTTCAAAAAACCTTCCGCATCGATTTCTCCGATATCTCCGGTACGAAACCAGTCTCCGTCAAACACCTGCCGCGTGGCCTCGGGATTCTTGTAATAACCTTTCATGACGCACGGTCCCTTGGTGAGGATTTCGCCGTCCTCCGCGATTTTGACTTCCACGTTGGGAAGCGGCTTCCCTACGGTTCCCAATTTGAGCGCATTGGGACAGTTCACCGCAATGACCGGGGAGGTTTCGGTGAGTCCGTATCCTTCCAAAATAACGACGCCGGCTGCGTAAAAAAATTCCGCGAGCTCTTTGGAAAGCGGGGCCCCGCCCGAAATAAAAAACCGGATACGCCCTCCGAGCTTGCCGCGCAGTTTATTGAAAACCAGAAGCGCGGCAATGCCTCTTTTGAATTTCAAAGCAGGCGAAGGCTGTTTCTTACGCAGGTTGACGGCTGCGTACTCCCGCCCCGTTTTCACGGCCCAGGCAAACAGAGCTTTGCGGAGCGGCGAGGCATGCTCGATCTTTTCCATGATACGCGCATGCATTTTTTCGTAGAGGCGCGGGACGCTGGCCGCAATCGTCGGTCGCACTTTCATCATGTCGTCGGGAACGCTCTGCATACTTTCCGCGTAGGCAATGGCAGCGCCGTGAAAAATCATGAAATAATAGCCGGCAAGGCGCTCGAAGACGTGGCTCAAGGGCAGAAAAGAAAGCGCGACATCGTCTTCCCGGACTTCGATGACTTCGCTGGCGCCGAGGTAATTCGCCACGAAATTCCGGTGGGTCAGCATGACTCCTTTCGGAGGGCCCGTGGTGCCGGAAGTATAGATTAGCGTCGCAAGATCTTCGGGCGACGTCTTGTCTATTTCCTGGCGCACCGTGTCGGGCGAGCGTTTTTTTTCTTCTTCTCCTTTTTTCAGAAAACCGTCGAATCCGGGCCCGTCGAAGAGGACGAGCATCCGGAGCGCCTGGTAGCCCGACAATGCCTCCTGAATGCGCGCCTGCTGTTCTTGCGTGGAGACAAACAGGACCTCGATACCGGCATTTTCCAGGATGTAACGGATGTCTTTGCAGGAGGAGGTGGGATAAATGGGAACCGTGACGGCTCCAAGCGACAAAATACCGAGATCGGCGACAGTCCATTCAGGCCGGTTTTCGGAAAGGATTCCGACGCGGTCCCCTCGGCGCACGCTGGCCGCATGAAGCGCGAAGGCCGCCGCCTCGACTTTGGCAGCCCATTCCTTCCAGGTCCAGCCCACGTAATCGCCTGAGGGACGGGTCTTATAGAAGAGCGCTTTTCTGTCCCGGAACCGGTCCACCCGCGCGAGGTAAAGCTGGACCAGGTTGGATGACAACTCCTGATTGTCCATCGGACCTCCGGAAGATACTGTTGCTGGCCGCGGACTGGCGGGGCTAAAGGGGCTGTTCTTGATCCTGAGATTCTTCGGAGGGGCCCTGGTCGAACGAATCGACGGTTGCCTTGTTCTTTTCGGTTTCTTGTCCGATCAGACGCATTTTTTCCTGCCGCAGAATCTCATCCACATCCTCAGATTTGACCTCACCCGCGTCCTTCTTCTTTTCTTGGATCTCCTCGAGTAATTTGCGGTGGATCTTAGCCTGGTCTGTTATTTGTTCGATTTGGGCAATTTGCGCTTGGCGGGCTTGCTTGATTTTCTCATTCGCGCGGATGATTTCGCTGATCTGCTTTTGAATCCGGATCACCTGGAGGTCGCGGAAAACATTGCTTCCCCCTCCCCCTCCTCCCGACGCGGGAGCTGCATTGACGGATGCCGGCGGAAGAGCGGCCGCTTTCTGCGATTCGGTGACGCCTTTCGGCGCGGCCTTCATTTTATCAGGAGCCGACCGCGGTGCTTCGTCCTCGGCCACGGCATCCGGAAGTTGGAAATCGTCGGATGTAACCTGCTGTTTCATGTCTTCGGTCGTCATCTCCAAAACATTCGGGCGGGTCAATTCGGCATCATCGGAAGGCATCGAAAGGCTGCTGGAAGACTGGGACAGGGAATCGGATTTCTGCTTTTCCTGTTTTTTCCCGAAAGTAAAACCCAAACTCAAACACACCGAGAGAGTTACAACAAGGAACTGCCGGTGAAGCATATTTCCCCTTTCGAGCCTATTCCCCGCGTCATGAAACGGGGGCCGCAGATGTTGCTAAAAGTTATCGGCCTTTTATCTTAAGGATTAAGAGCTGTGCACTCAAATACTAGCATGGAAACTTAAATTTGTCATCCAACCATCAAAAAGGAGCCAAAACTATCATCATTCAGCCAAAAGTTGTTTAATTTCATTAATTTGCGCACGCGCCACTTCTTCCCCGGCCTTGATGAATTTCTGAGGATAATAGAACTGGGCCCAGTGAGCATCCGGAACCATGGGATGCAGGAGGATGTCCGCCTTCTTGCCCCAGACTTCAGCCATCTCGAATTCCATGAATTGGATCGTATTCATGATGACGTTGAAAATGTTATCGGAATAGCGTTTGTGAAAGCGGTCGACCTGGTTAGTAACCGCTTTGTCCCAGAAATTCTTATTGGCCACCATCTCCATGCGCTTGCGGTACTTTTCCTGCTGAATTTTGTGCTTTTCCGCCCAATCCATCGGGCTGGGCAGCACGTTCACGCCGATGATTTTTTTGACGCCTAATTTGCTCAAAACGCGCACGGGTAACGGGTCGATCACCCCACCGTCGATCAAAAGCTGGCCTTCGTGCTGGAACGGCCTGAAGATGCCGGGAATCGAAACGCTGGCGCGGATCGCATCCGTGACTTTGCCCGCCCGGAAAATGACTTCTTCAGCCGTAAATAAGTTCGTTGCCGTGACCCGCAGCGGAATTTTGAGGTCCTGAAACGTCTTGTCGCCCAGATAGGGCGCCAAAAAATGGTGCAGCTTCTGTCCTTTGAAAAAGCCATGATGAGCGATCGACAAATCCGCAAACCCGAAGATTTTGAAAAAGGCCGTTTTCTTGTCGATGCCGAAAGCAAATTCTTCGAGCTGATCCGCATTGTATCCGGCCGCCCAGATCGCACCGACAAGCGCGCCGATGCTCGATCCCGCCACCACGTCGATTTGAATGTTCTCCTGTTCGAGCACGCGCAAGACTCCGATATGCGCCAGACCGTAGGCCGCGCCGCTTCCCAGGGCCAGCCCGGTCAGATTGCCAGAAAGCTCCTTGGCGAGATAACGCAGATTGGCATCATAACGGTCGGCTTGACGATGGCGGTCCGGCACCAGAGAAAAAATGCGCTGCCCCAGAAGTCTTTCCTTTTCTTCAAAAGTAATTTCCCTGTTTCCGTTGTCATCTTCGGGAACCAGAACCTTGATTTCGCTGCGGCTGAATCCGAAGGCCTTTTCGAATTCCCCCACGAGCCGGGAAGTTTCCACGAGGTCCTGAACTTCCGGCCTTGAATAAAGGTAGATCTCGTCGGATTGTTTGAGCGCGCGGAAAGAAAGGTGCGTGTTGTCCCAGGGAAGCTGCAGCAATAGATGGTCATAGCGCGCAGTGAGCGAGCTGAGAAGCGCGGAAAGCCTTTTCTCCTCCCGGTCTCCCGCATTTTCAAAGCCGACATGCAGGTAGTGAAATCCGGACGGATGCGGGATCAGAAAATTCCGGAGGTCCGATTCCCGGGAAGGCTCCATCGTAGAGAGCTGATAGGCCGGAATGTTTCCCTTTTTCAGCTGTTCCGAAACTAAGGGAGAAACCGGCGAAACAAAATCGATGAGCACCACGTCGCCGCGGCCCACCTCCATGAGATTGCGGGCAAAGTCAAACCACAGATGGCCGTCCTGGGAATTCCTGCCTTTCGCATAAAGCGCGGAAATTTTGACTTCGCGCCGTCGAGTTCCCCCCGCGCTCATGGTCAGACGATGTCCCAAAGACCGGTTGAGATGCAGCGAAATCGCGGGCATTTCGTTGACCAGCCTGAGAAAGTCTTTTTTTTCCAGCTTGAGGATCAGACCGTCGCTTTTGGCTTCGACAGTGGCGCTGTGCGGACGCCCGGTCAGAAGCGAGGTTTCTCCGAAGTGGTCCCCGCGGTAAAAATTGAGGAGCGTCTGTTCGGGACGGTCGCCCCTGGGGCGGTTGAAAAGACGAAACCGGCCGGCGCTCACAACATAGAAGGCATCCGCTTCGGTTCCCTCTTCATAAACGATATCGCCCCTCTTGTATTCCAGAAGGCGCGCTTTTTTTTCGATGATTTTTTGTTCTGCTGGTGTGAGGGACGAAAAGATGGGGATATCCTCTAAGGAAATCTCCAGCCCAATGTCCATTTTGCGCCCGAATTGAAAAAATCCCATAGGCCTCTATTATCGGCTGTTAAGAGGATTGGATTGAACGCCAATGAGGAAGATAGCCGCGGGGAAGACGGGACCCAAGGATGAGTCCGGAATGGTACGGGATCTAAGGCAAGCGGAATCTTAGCTTATGCCGGGAACTTCCTCTGGATCATTGAAATCATTGACCTTGGTTTCAAGCCAGTGATTGTAAGCATAGTCCAGAACGCGGAACTTATCCACGGGATCCATCATCAGGAAGCGGACGCCCTGATCATAGCCCTGATTACGGCCTTCTGCCGGGCAGGACCACATCACCGTTCCGGAGGTACGGACCGGCTTGGGATCATCCGGAATGTCGATTTCCAGGTCTACCAGAGTCCCCTGTTTGAGATGGACATTGGAATTCATCTTGATTCCCTCGCGGGACAGGTCTTTGCTTAAGCTGATGCCCTGAACTTCTTCGCTGCCGGGAGTTTTGAATTTAACGCTCATGTAAGCATCGAATCTTTTAAATTTTCTCCGCTCTTTTTCCATGAGCTCCTCCTTGTTGTTTGTCATCCTGAGGTTCTCCATTTGATCGAGATAGACTTTTATAAGTCGTTAAAAAAACTGGGCTTACGAATAGCGTTTCCAAAATCAATCCAAATATAACACATGAATTTTTCGTTTACAAGAGCACCAAAAAAAAATCTTGGAGCTTTAACTCGAAGAATGGAAGGGACTTACAGAGCGGGGAAAGAGTTTCCAGAAATCATCTAAAATTCGTAAATTGCAACGGAATGTCAGCGGTGTCCGTGGATAAGCTATGAATAACAGCCTGTAATTCGTCTTTGCTTTTGGAGGTTACCCGGATTTCTTCTCCCTGGATGCTCGCCTGCACCTTGTAGTTGCCGTCTTTGATCTTCTTGATGATGATTTTTGCTTTGTCCTGCGGGATACCGTTTACGATAGTCGCTTCCTGCCTCAGGGTGCCCTCGAAAGCTTTTTCGGGTTCTTGGAATTGCAGGGCTTTCACAGAGATCCGGCGTGCCGCCATGCGGGTCTTCAAAATGTCCTGGAGGTTTTTTAATTTCAAATCGTCATCGGCGATCAGGCGGATTTTTTTTTCAACCTTCAAAAACTCAATGGTACTCTTGCTGCCCCGGAAATCGAACCGGTTACGGAGCTCTTTGACGGCCTGATTGACGGCATTGTCGACCTCTTGGAAGTCAACCGAGGAAACAATATCGAAGGAAAACTGCGAAGGCATAGCGGAGCTTTACGGAACGTTTTTCTTGGCGAAGGATTCGATCTGTTTTTTCAGGAGATTCTGGTTGTCGGTGTCCATGTCTTCGAACTCAATGCCGACATCATAGCGAACCTTGCGGTTACGCGAGTTGCCTACCGGAACGATCCAGACAACCTTCCCCTTACACTCGATGACTTCTTTTTTGCTCCCGAGATCAAGGCGGACCATGCAGCGGCTGAAACGTTCCAGCGAACGGTTAAGGATCACCGCAACGCCGCCGACGCCCACGTTCTCCGTCATGGAGCTGAGAGGAACGCCCTCTTCGTCGGAACGAATTTGAATTTCGCAATGCAAATTCATCCGGGGAAATTTTCTTTGATCAAAGCCGTCCCACATGAGCGCCGGGTCCTCTCAAAAGGCTTTTAATCCAGGGTCCTGACAAAAGCATCCTGGAATGATTTCGAGGCATTGCCTTTCCGGAATTTTTCCAAATAGGTCTGAGCCTCGTCCGCGTCGGAAAACCTTCCCAAAAAAACCGAATGATAGACGCGGCCGCTGCGGCTCGAAAGGGCTTTGACAAATGCCGGGGCGCCGCTGTCTTTAATATCCTGAACAACGCGTTCCGCATCTTGTGCCGTCGCATATGTGGCGACTTGCACGACGTAGCGCTTGCCTGTTTCAGCCTCGGCTTTCGGAGCATTCGGCTCAGCCTGCGCGGCATTTTCCACCGCAGGAGCTGCGGCGGGCGCGGGCGTTTCCTGTGCGGAAGAGCGTTCTTCTTCCCCGCGGGCGCGCTCTGCGCGGGAAGCCTTGGCGGGCTTTGCAGCCTGTTTCGTAACGGTCTTTCCCGGGTTTTTCATGGCTCTTTCACGATTCACATTCAGCACATGAATTCCGGCGAAAACAGAAATCAGCAGGGCTGCGCCGACGACGCCAAAAAACGCACGCCGTATGGCGGGACGGCGAAAGTCGACGAGTTTGACCACCTTCCACAGCGACGTGAAAAGGACGATGGCCGCTTTCAAAAGAAATTTTCCGACGGATAGCGCGAACGCCGAGAGATTAGTCCAAAAGGATTGAGGGATCGAAGGCATTTTGAAAGGCGGCTTTGAGGACTGCGGCTTATTCGCCGCCTTTTGCTGCTTGGATTTTTCCGCTTCTGCGAGCTCTTCAAGGCGGGCCATGCGGTTGTGATCGCCCTTCGGCTCTTTATTTTCCGGCCTTTGAGTCTGCGGAGCCGGCCCTGAAAAAAGATCTTTGGAAGGCTGTTCTAACGTCGCGCTTTTCTGGGAAAACCCAAGCCGTTGCATGGGTTTGTTTTGAGGCGGTGTGGACGGCAGCATCGGCGGGCGAAGTTCCCCGTAGAGCTTTTTCTGAATGTCGTTCTCGCTTAAAGTGCGTAAACTGCCGTTGCTTTTCTTGCCCTTATTGAACAACCCCATAAAGAAAGACCGTCCTTTTAGAAAGATTCCCCTGATTTATGGCCGTCCCTCAAGGAAAGGGTAAACTTGAGAAGCTCGATGTCCCCCAGTTGAATCTTGGCGCGCTGCACGAAACCCTTCTTTTGGCAAAGGAGAATAGCGCCCTGCATGCGCGACGTCGTCTTGAAGACGAGTTCCTGATAGCCCACTTCCTGGCAAAATTTCAAAGCGCGCTCGAGGAGCTTCTGCCCGATCTGCTTCTTGCGGTAATCCAACGAAACGAAAAGGCGCCGGAGAAGCGCGATGCGTTCGTCTTCTTTTTTGATGGCGACCGTGCCGATGACTTTGTTGCCGTCTTCGGCAATGAAAAAAATATCGCCGATATTGCCGTAGGCCTTTTCGATCTGCTCGATATCCGTGATCGGATACGCGCCCTGATCTTCCTTAAACTCGCGCGCCATGATGGCGGTGATCAGGCCTTTAATCGCTTCCTTGTCATCTTCGCGAAAACGCCGAATGCTGACCGGTTGGCTCATATTATTTCTTGGCTTTTTCGGCCGGCGCGGCGGCTTTGGCTTTTTCAGCAGGGGCTCCGGCAGCAGGCGCAGCACCCTTCTCACCCGCGGCAGCTTCTTTCGGACCGCCGGCAGATTTCTTCACTTTAATCTTGATGGATTTGTACTTTGGCAGGCCGTAAACGGAAGCCTCTCCGCTCCATTTTCCGTCCGCTTCCATTTTTTTGATGCGCTCGTATTTCTTCAGCACGTTGCGGTGCTTGACGCCGACGCTGTCGACTTTAAGACTCGGATGCTGTGACATGAACTCTCCTTAGACTAAAAAATTTGGCTAATAGCAGCCATGAGTACGGGTTGGCATTTCCGCGGCTCGGCCGCAAATCGGGAACCGCCCGGGACTTCGCATCCCTCTGAAATATCGAGGATTATACTCAATCCCTGCACCTTTGGCTAGATGAAATTGATACTCCCAAACCGTCTTCCCGGCTCTCGAAAGTTACTCCGGATGGGGTCATTTGACGCTAAAGAGTGAAATTGCTAGTGACGAACCGGCTAAGGACGGCCGGAGATCAATGCGGCATGTTCCGGACGTACGCGTCCTGAGGGACCAGGTTTTGCACCTTTAAATTTTTGAGCAGAGAGGTTGCCGCGGACCGGCTCTCGAAAGCATTCACGCAGACTTGCAGGCTCTTGCCGCTGGGAATGACAAATCCCTGGTAGCCTTTGGTGGCCAGCTTTTCGATATGCTTTTGCGCCTGGGACTGGCTTTTATAGGTGACGACCTGAATCGTGTATTTGCCATCGGGCTTTGCGGCCGGCGCGGAAGCGGCTGCCGCAGGCGCAGCTTCGGCAACGGCGGCCGTCGGAGCTTCGGGTTCGGCTTTGGCAGTGGGAGCAGACGCTTCGATGGCCGGCGCAGCCGTCACGACGGCGGCCGGAGGATTCGGAATTTGCGTGGCGTCGATAATAACGGTCTGCTGCCCTTCCGGAAGCACCGTCTTGGCGGGCTCAGCATACCGAGGGTGGATCTCACGCCCCGCGAACTGCTTCCCTTTTTCCACGCCCATGCAGAAAACGACCGAGCTGAACACCAGCATGGCGATCATGACGATGAGTGCCTGGTCCAGGCGGATGGTGAACCGGTATTTTTCGAGGAATGCCGGACGTGTAACAGGGGTTATCGTGGATACCGATGCCGGAATTTTAAATAAGTCTGCTTGAAACATAAGGCCTCCCAGTAGGAATGATTAGAACGCCTTTATGTTACGGCACAATTCCGCCAGGACATGAGCGCTTTGCCGCACTTTTCTTGCCTGGGTAGCGTAATCGACTTCGACGAGGCCAAAACGGGGCTTGAATCCGTCTGCCCATTCGAAATTATCCAGAAGCGACCAGTAGAAAAAGCCCATGACGTCCAATCCGTCCTTGCCCGCCCGTTCCAGCGCGCCCAAATGGGATTTGATGAACGCCTGGCGCTGTTCGTCCTCGTGCGCGCAGATGCCGTTTTCGCAAACCAGAACCGGAAGCCCGTACTGCTTCAGGCTCATGAGAATGCGGTAAAATCCCTCGGGATAGACTTCCCAGCCCATGGCATTGATTTCCTTGGATTCGCCCGGATGATGCTTTTCATTGCAATCTGAACCCAGCGGCGTGGGTGCGTCCCCGCCCGCCCTGACGAAATGGCGCGTGTAATAATTCACGCCGATGTAGTCCAACGTGCTCCGTGACGAAATGAATTCGCAGAAAAGCCCGGGGAAAAACAGGAAGCCATTTGTCAGCGCCTGCAAAAAAAGATGGTTGAAAAACCAGTCGCGCAAAAACGTAAACCACCGGTCTTTCACGCTCAAAGGATTGCAGGGAGTGAAATCAGACAAATGCTTGGCGATGGAAATCATGGCCCGGGTCCCCAGCGCTTCTTCGTAGTGCTGCTGCATGGCCTCGTAAGCGCCGACGTGCCCCTGGAGCAAATGGCGGAAAACTTTGACCGCGTCCGGAAAAGTTTTTTTTCCCGGGGGCCACAGTCCCGTGCAATACCCATGAAAAAGGTAAACCACCGGCTCGTTGATGGTGTTCCAGTAAGTCACGTGGCGGCCCAGGACTTCGGCCACTTTGCGGGCGTATCTTTTGAAATAACGGGGACTTTCCGGAGAAAGCCAGCCGCCCTTCTCCGCGAGCCATATCGGGTTGGTGAAGTGGTGGAGCGTCACGACCGGTTCGATCCCGAAACGACGCATCTCGAGGATCATGTCTTCATAGTGGTGGAAGGCGCTTTCATCCCAGCGGCCTTCTTCCGGTTCGATGCGGCTCCATTCGATGGAAAAGCGGTGAGCATTATGCCCGAGCTTGGCGATCATCTCGATGTCTTTGCGGTACAGCTCGTATTGGTTGCACGCGAGTTCCGAGCAGGTCCGCACGCGGCCCGCTTTTTCAAAGGCCCACCAGTCGTTGTTCCGGTTGTTGCCTTCCACCTGGTGGGAGGAAGTCGCGGCGCCCCAGAGAAATAATTTCGATTCGGTCATGGATCGTTTTCTTTTTGGAGGATTCAGGAAAGACGTTTCGTACCGATTTCTTCCAGTAAAGATTCGGCCGGTCGCCTTAAAAAATGAAGGATCGAGAAGGCTATTCCGCTTTTTTGATCCGCTGGGGGGGCCACCAGATCAGAAAAGCTTTTCCGACGAGATTGTTGCGGGGGACAAATCCCCAGCTCCGGCTGTCCGCGGAATGCGCGGAGTTGTCGCCCAGGACGAAATAACTGTCTTCGGGAACGCGGATGACTTCGTTTTCGAGCCCGAGCCGGCCTTCCTTGACATTGTAATAATAATTCTTGGTGAAGACCTTGTCGTCGAGGACCTTGCCGTTGATGACGATCTTGCCGTCCTTGATCTCCACCGCTTCGCCAGGCAGTCCGACGAGCCGTTTGACAAAGTCTTTCTTTTTGTCGAGCGGGTACTTGAAGACAATGATGTCGCCGCGTTCCGGAGGACGGAACCGGTAGCTGATCTTGTCGACGAAAATGCGGTCACCCACAAGGAATGTGGGAATCATGGATCCCGTGGGGATCTTGTAGGGACCGAGCAGGAACGTGCGGATCAGGACGGCGAGCACCGCGGCAACCAGGAACGGCTCGCCCCAATTCTTCCATTTGTCGAAAAGCCATTCTCGCCGGCGCGTCTGGAAACCGCGCCATTCTTCGGCGAGTTTGTGGCGGTAAAGGATGAGAAGACCCAGGGCCGCCAGAGCAATCCAAATGATCATGTGTCCACCTTGAGGACGGTGATAAAGGCTTCCTGAGGCAGATCAATCCGCCCCACCTTCTTCATCCGCTTCTTGCCTTCCTTTTGTTTTTCCCAGAGCTTGCGCTTGCGTGTGATGTCGCCGCCATAGCACTTGCTGGTCACATTCTTTTTCAGCGGCCCAATCGATTCGCGCGCGATGATCTTGCTGCCGACTGCGGCCTGGATCACGACCTCGAAGAGCTGCCTTGGGATCACTTCCTTCAATTTCTCGGCCAGTATCTTCCCGCGCTGGTAGGCCCTTTCCCGGACCACGATGCTCGAAAGCGCGTCCACGGGCTCGTCATTGATCAAGATGTCGAGCTTCACCAGCTTGGATTCCTGCGGCTTGATGAAATCATAATTCAGCGAGCCGTAGCCCGACGTCGCAGATTTGATTTTATCATAAAAATCCATGACGACTTCGGCAAAAGGAATTTCGTAGATGAGCATGACACGCGTCTGGTCCAGATATTCCGTGCTCTTATAAATTCCGCGCCGGTCCTGGCATAATTGCATGATGATGCCGATGTTGGCAACAGGAATAATAATGTTGGCGCGGATGAAGGGCTCTTCGACTTTCACGATTTCCTGCGGCGACGGCAGCTTCGTGGGATTTTCCAGCTCGATCACTTTTCCGTTCGTGCAGGTCACGCGGTACAGGACGTTCGGCGCGGTCACGATGAGATCCAGATTGAATTCCCGTTCCAGCCTTTCTTTGGCGATATCCATATGAAGCAAACCGAGGAAGCCGCAGCGGAAGCCATTACCCAGGGAAGCCGAAGATTCGGGCTCATATATAATAGAAGAGTCATTCAGCCGCAATTTTCCGAGCGCCTCGCGCAGTGGAACAAAATCCGCGGGATTGATCGGATAAAGGCCGCAAAACACCATGGGTTTGACCTCTTTGTAGCCTTCCAGCGGCTCGGAGGCCGGCGCGCTGACAAGCGTGATCGTATCGCCGATCTTCACTTCCGAAATGTCGCGGATGTTCCCGCAGATGTAACCGACTTCCCCGACCGCTATCTCGGTCACCGGCTCCGGATGCGGGTTAAGGATGCCGAGCTGTTCCACATCGTAAGTCGCGCCGGTCTGCATCATCAGGTATTTGTCTTCCTTCGTGATCCGTCCGTCCATGATGCGGATGTAAGCGACCACGCCCTGGTACACGTCGTATTTGGAATCGAAAATAAGCGCCTTGAGCGGCGCATCCTTACTGCCCTTGGGCGCAGGAATGCGGTCGACGATGGCCTGGAGCACCTGGTCCGCGCCCTCGCCGGTTTTCGCGCTGCACAGGATGATTTCTTCCTCCGGCACGGCGAGAAAGTCCATGACTTCTTTTTTGACTTTTTCCGGTTCCGCGGTGGGAAGGTCGATTTTCGTGATGACCGGGATGATGGCGAGGTCGCGTTCCATCGCGAGATAAAGGTTCGTGACCGTCTGCGCCTGAATCCCCTGCCCCGCGTCGACGAGCAGCAGCACGCCCTCGCAGGCAGCGAGGCTTTTCGAGACTTCGTACGTGAAGTCGATGTGCCCCGGCGTGTCGATCAGGTTCAGCATGTACTCGCCGTGTTTGATGCGGACCGCGCGCGCCTTGATCGTGATGCCGCGCTCGCGCTCGAGCTCCATGTCATCCAGGATCTGGTCGCGGAATTCGCGCTGGGAGATGGCGCCGGTGGCCAAAAGCAGCCGGTCGGCCAGCGTGGATTTGCCGTGGTCGATGTGAGCAATGATCGAAAAATTGCGAATCTTCTTAGAATCCATAATCTTAAGCAACCCTCAGTTTCTTGATGGCGTCGCCGCGGTCGGGAAAGCCGAACACAGCCGTGCCTGCGACGAGAATGTCCGCGCCGGCTTCGCGCACCATGCGCGAATTGTCCGCTTTCACGCCGCCGTCGACCGAGATCAGCCCTTTGAAGCGCGGCCTGAGCCAGCGCACTTTATCCATCATTTCCGGCATGAACGACTGGCCGCCGAATCCCGGCTCTACGCTCATGATCAGGATGAGATCCAGTTCCTTCAGATACGGCTCGAGCGCCTCAACCGGCGTTTTCGGCCGCAGAGACATGCCGCGTTTGGCACCCCGGGCCTGGATCGCGTCGAGCGTCTCTTTGGCCTTTTGCGTGGCTTCGACGTGAATCGTCACCCAGTCCGAACCGGCCTTGCAGAAGTCTTCGATGTAGCGCAGAGGCTCATCGATCATGAGATGCACGTCGAGCGGAAGCTTCGTCACCTTGCGGAGCGCCTTCACGACCGGCGGTCCGATCGTGAGGTTCGGTACGAAATGCCCGTCCATGACGTCCACGTGGATCCAGTCGCACCCGGCCTTTTCAACGTCCCGGACTTCCTCGCCGAGGCGGGCAAAATCCGCGGAAAGAATGCTGGGCGCGATCCATGGCTTTTCGTTCATGCAATTCTCCTTATCCGTTTTCCAGGCTCAAGGCCCGGCGAAGCCGCGCTTTGTCCCGCGCCGTGACCGGACCGATCAGCGCCAGATTGAGGCGCGGCGTCTGAAAAAGCCCGGCCGCGGTTTGCCGGAGCTCGTCCGCGGTAACGCTTTCGATTTCCCTGCATATCGCTTCCGGAGAAGGCACATGGTCGCGATAGACCGAGGCCTCGCCGACCCACAGCATGGCTTCCAGCGTATCCTCCAGCGACAGGTAAAACTGGCTCATGAAATAATCTTTGGCGCGCCGTAATTCCCCGCGTCCCACCGGCGTTTTGCGCAGCTTCGACAATTCCTTCATGACCTGCGATAAAGCCTGCCAGGCCTTTTTCGGCTCAACGCCCGCTGCGATTACAAACGAGCCGGTTTCCTCGTAAAACGCGGCACTCGCGCGGATGTCGTAGGCCAAGCCGCGTTTTTCCCGCAGCTCCTCGAACAAGCGGCTGGACATATTGCCGCCGAGGACCAGGCTAAGCAGCGCCAGCTTGTAGCGGTCCGGATGATAACGCGAAAATCCGTGCATCCCGATCATGAAATGCGTCTGCTCGGATTTTTTGCCGAGAAAAACCGCTTTAGGCTGTTTCTGCGCCGCATCCGCGGGAACAGGCTGCGGCGCCGGCTTCCCGTTTCCCGCCGGAAAATGGCGCTTCGCGAATTCCAGCACTTCCGCGTGCGACACCGGCCCAGCCGCGGAAACCACGATGCCCGCGGGGTGGTAATGCCGCGCTTTGTACTCGAGAATCTGGCCGCGCTTCAGCGCGCCCACGCTTTCTTCCGAGCCCGAGATCGGCCTGCCAAGCGGATGGCCGGGCCACAGCATCTCGCCCATCACGTCTTCGATGTGCTCGCCGGGCACGTCCTTGATCATCTTGATCTCGTCGATGATCACGGCCTTTTCTTTTTCCAGCTCCCGCGGCGGAACCACGGCGTTCTTCACCATGTCCGCGAGGACATCCATGGCCTTGCCCTGGCGGCCCTTCATGATCTTCGCGAAATAACAGGTGCACTCTTCGGCCGTAAAGGCATTCAGCACGCCGCCGTTGCCCTCCACTTCCTCTTTGATGCGCCGGGCCGAGCGGCGCCGCGTGCCTTTGAAAAGCATATGCTCCAGCACGTGCGAAATACCCGCCGTTTTCGGGGCTTCATGCCGCGAGCCGGCGCGGATCCACACGCCCAGCGAAACCGACTGGCGGCCGGGCATGGAAACGGTAACCACTTTCAGGCCGTTCGCAAGCCGCGTCTGACGGTAGTCCAGTTCATACTTCATGAAGGAGAACTCCGCTTGGCATCCAGATAATTCTGAAGGATCCTTTGCGCGGCCAGCTGGTCCCGCACTTCCTTACGCCGCGCGGGATTCACGTCTTCGTCCCGCAAGAGGCGCTCCACTTCCGCGGAACTCATACGTTCGTCCCAAAGCACCAGCGGCACGTCGAGCCCGGTTTTGAGCCACTCGACTTCTTCGATAATCTTTTGCGCGGCAATGCCGATCTCGCCTTTCAGCGTCTTGGGCAGGCCCACGACGATTTCTGAGGCGCGGTATTGGCGTACCAGCTCTTTCAATTCGGCAAGCAGCTGGCCGCGGCCGCGCACCTCGATCGTCTTGAGCGGCAGGGCCATGATGCCGGCTTCGTCCGTGACGGCCACGCCGGCACGCTTTGTCCCCAGATCCAGTCCGAGGAAGACGGCCATCTCAGGACCTGATGGCGCGGATCATTTTCGCCACGAGGACGGTCGCCGGTTCCGTGCGCCCCCCCGAGTGGCGGATCGCGTCGATGATGGCGCTGCCCACGATCACGCCGTCGCTGAACGCGGCCAGCGACTTCGCCTGCTCGGGGCCGGAAACTCCAAACCCGATGAGCACAGGCTTTTTTTCTTTGCGGCGGATTTTCGTCACGTGCCCGCGGATGTCGGCCGGGAGGCTTTTCCGCGCGCCGGTCACGCCTTTGAGCGAAACGTAATAAATGAAACCCCGCGACTGCTTCGCGATGCGCAGCGAGCGTTCGGGGCTCGTCGTCGGCGTCACGAGAAAAATTTCGGCCAAGCCCGCGCGCGCGGCCTGGCGGTGAAAATCCGCTTCCGCGTCCGGCGGAAGGTCCGGGATGATGACCCCGTCAAAGCCCGCGCTTTTGGCCTTTTTCAGAAAAGTCTTCGTGCCCTGGCTGAAGATCGGGTTGTAATACGAAAAGAAAATGATCGGGAGGGAGACTTTGTCTTTGCGCAGCTTGCGGACGAGCTCGAACGCGTCTTCCAAGCGCACGCCGTGCTTGAGCGCCTCTTCCGAAGAAAACTGGATCGTGGGCCCGTCGGCCATGGGGTCCGAAAAGGGAAAGCCCAGCTCCAGGATGTCGACTCCGGCTTTCTCGAAGTCTTTGACCAACGCCTCGGTTTTGGCGAGGCTCGGATAGCCCAGCGTCAAAAAGGCGCAGAATATTTTTTTCCGGCGAGCTTTGGCGCGCGCCAGCGGAAGCATCCTGTTTTTCATTAGTGATGCCCCCCGGAATTCGAATTTCCGCCGTGCAAAAGTTTTTTCACGGTATCGATGTCCTTGTCTCCCCGTCCGGAAAGGCAGACCACGACGCGCTGGTTCTTTTTGGTTTTCGGCATGAGCCGCTTGAGAAAGCCGATCGCATGCGACGGCTCGAGCGCGGGCATAATGCCTTCGGTGAGCGTGAGAAGCTGGAACCCTTCCAGCGCGTCTTTGTCGGTCGCGGTTTCGTAAGTCACGCGGCCCGAGTCTTTCAGGAACGAATGCTGCGGACCCACGGACGGATAATCAAGCCCTGCGGAAATGGAATGCGCAAGCTGGACCTGGCCGTCCTTGTCCTGCAGCAGGTAACTTTTCATGCCGTGCAGAATCCCGGGGCGGCCCTTGGTCATGGAGGCCGCGTGATAAGGCGTGTTCAGGCCCTGTCCCGAAGCCTCGACGCCGATGATCTTCACCCGGCGGTCGCCGAGAAACGCGTGAAAAAATCCGATGGCGTTGCTGCCGCCGCCCACGCAGGCCACGAGATAATCCGGGAGCTTCTTGTGTTCTTTCAAAAAATAAGCGCGCGTCTCTTTGCCGATGACAGACTGGAAATCGCGGACCATGGAAGGATACGGATGCGGGCCCACCGCCGAGCCTAAGAGATAATGGGTCGTGTCCACGTTCGTCACCCAGTCGCGGATGGCTTCGTTGGTCGCGTCTTTGAGCGTCTTGGAACCGGAATGCACGGGCACGACTTCCGCGCCGAGCAATTTCATTTTATAAACGTTCAGCGCCTGGCGTTCCACGTCGAGCGCGCCCATGTACACGACGCATTTCAGGCCGAAGACGCGGCAAGCGGTCGCCGTGGCGACCCCATGCTGTCCTGCGCCCGTTTCCGCGACAATGCGTTTTTTGCCAAGTTTCAAAGCCAGC
Source organism: Verrucomicrobiia bacterium (assembly GCA_035495615.1). Classification (NCBI taxonomy): domain Bacteria; kingdom Pseudomonadati; phylum Verrucomicrobiota; class Verrucomicrobiia; species Verrucomicrobiia bacterium. The sequence continues at coordinate 111,038 of DATJFP010000088.1, forward strand.
AGCCCCTGCCCAATCGTATTGTTGATCTTGTGCGCCCCTGTGTGGCAAAGATCTTCCCGCTTGAAAAAAATGCGGGCGCGGCCGAAGTGACGTGTCAGATTCCGGGCCTCGTAAACCGGCGTGGGACGTCCGGCGTAATGGTTGAAGTAATACGTCAGATCGCGCTGGTACGCTTTGTCTTTTTTCAGTTCCGCATACGCGGCCTTGAGCTCTTCGAGCGCTTTCACCAGCGTCTCAGGCACGTAGCGGCCGCCGTAATCGCCGAAATATCCCTGCGCATCCGCGCCGAATTTTTTTTGTTTTAACGCCATAAATTTTCCTTTATGAAAGTTTCGAGACTTCTTCGATGTCTTTGTTCTGGACCCATCCGCTTTCCAGATTCACGAGAAGGACGCGGCTCCAATCCTTGCGCGTGTCCACGACGTAGGCCTTGAGCCCCTGCCCCAGTCGGAACGAGACCTGAGAATCCAGCGAAGGCCCGAAGCGCACCTCGGCTTCCTTGGCCGTCACGATCGCATCGCGCATCATGTGGGTTTCCACGCTCTTTCCGCCGGCCAGCACGAGGCCCACGGACAAAAATGCGAGCAGCGTTTTCCGGAACCAGCCCCACGGCTCGCCGCGGCGGTAATTCAGGGAAAAGATCCAACTCGAAAGAAACAGGAAAGCCGCGGCAAACAACAGAAGGTTCGTTTCTTTTTCCCGGAAATAATTCAGGACTTCCTCTCCCGCTTTCACGTACCAGTTGCGCTTGTCGTCGACGTGGTATTCGAGCAGGCTGTTGGCGTAATCCAGATTGTGCCGCACGTCCGGGTCTCGCGGCGCTTTGAGCTTGGCTCTTTCGTAAGCCAGGATGGCGCCGCCCAGATCGCCGTCCTTGAAAAGGCTGTTGCCCAGGTCGTAGGAAAAAACAGCGGCCGTGGGATATTGATGCTGGAGCTTGCGGTACATGTCCGCGGCTTCCTTGAAATGGTTTTGCCGGAAGGCTTCGTTCGCCCGCTCAAAAAGCATCACGTCGTCGGAAGCCATCGCCGCCGCGGGCAGCGCGCGGGCGCCGAGAACGAACGCGAGCACGGCAAGGGCCTTGAATAAGCGCGGAGCATTCAGCGGCATATTTTCTCCATCCTCTGGACCGACTTGCGGATGACATCCAAGGCGCGGTGTTTGATTTCCTTGTCCACCTTGACCATGCCGAAACGCGATTCGTCGAAGATATTGTAGAGATCCATGATTTCTTTATAAAGCGGGTCCTGCGTGCCCAGCCTCTTGGCCAATTCGCGCTCCACTTCCATGCGCGTGCCTCCGAGCGCGGACAGATTGAATTTGTCGGCGAGGTATTGTGTGAGCACCTTGTCCGCTTCCTGAAAAAAAACGCGGCCGGTTTCGTCTTTGGCGTCGTTCATGAGCGGCCTCAGCTTCCCGGCCTTCGACAGGGCCTGCGACTTGGCCTGGCGCCGGCGGCGAAGCGCATTGTCTTTTTCGTAAATACGCTCGGTCCGGTGCTGTAGAAACGTCAGGATCAGCCAGGCCGCCATGAGAATGTCGAGCCCGAGCATAAGATAGTAAAGTCCGGACACGATCGTTTCCGTCCGCTCGTCCGGCAGGCGTTCGTGGATGTAGCGGATGTCCTGGCCTTCGGCCTTCACGTCCTTTTTGAAGACGTCCTGTTTGCTCAATTCGCGCGGGATTTCGAAAGGCTTGTCCGAAGGCTTGACGTCCAGTTTGAATTCCGGCGTCTTCAGGGGCACGTAGCGCTGGGCCTGCGGATTGAAGAAGCTGAACTCCACGGGCGGGATCGTCATGCTGCCCGCTTTTTTCGGGATGAACACCACTTCGAAGGTTTTCTTGCCTCCGATCACGACGCCGCTTTTGTAAAGCTGGGTGGACGCGTCGCCGTCGTAGACCTTGAAGTCCGGAAACTCCGGAAGGTTGGGCCGGTTCATGGTCTCGAGATTGCCCTGGCCTTCCAGGACGAGCGTCATGGTCACGGGCTCGTTCTGCTGCACCGAAGTCTTGTCGAGCGTCGCGGTCATCTTGAAATCGCCCACGGCGCCGGAAAAGCTCGCGGGCTTTCCCTGCTCGGGAAGCGGCTTCACCTTGATCTGGATGGGCTGGGGCGTGAGCAGCCGGTTCTCGCGCCGCGCAAAAAAGCTGCCGCCGCTGAAAAAACTGTCGTCGAAGAAATCGTCGAAGATGCTGGTCTGCTGCGGCTGCTGGCGGATGGACGCGCGGATCACGCCGGGTTTCACCGTGTAATCGGCCGCGGACGTCGGAAAAAGCGCGATCTTGCGGATATCGGCCTTCACATAGCGCTTGCCGTTCACGGTGACAGTTTCCCTTTCCACTTCGCGCTCCATGGGAAATTCCTCGATCCAGAAGCCGCTGATTTCCGGTTCCTGCTCGAAGCCTTCGTAGCGCGTGTCGTAGCGCGTGTAAAGCGAGTAAGTCAGCAGCACCTGCTGATTGGGATACACGCTGTTCTTGTCGACCCAGGCCTGGACGAAGATGTTGTCGTCCGCGCCTTCGGTCGTGGGCGTGGGCGGCTGGATCGGTGCTTGGGGCCCGGCATTGGAAACCGGCGCACTCCTCGGGGCGGACGGCGGCGGCGCGTTGAGCGGCTGCAGCATGGGATTGTTCTGCGCGCCCATTTGCGGCGGCGCCTGTCCCTGCGACACGTCGATCGTGATAGGTTCGGTCCGGAAAACGCGGCCCTGGACCGTGACGTCGATGGGATTGAGCGTGAAGTTTCCTGCCGTACGCGGCACGAGCACGTAACTGAATTCCACGGTGGAACTCGAACGGCCGTTCACAAACGTGATGTGGGAGGCGCGGCCGGTGTAGAACGTGTCGAAGCCCTCGAACGAAGGAAGGCGGGGCGCCTGGATGTTGCCTGTGGCGCCGTCGATCCGGATGCTCAAACGGATTTCCTCGCCCACGTGAGCGGAGCGCTTGTCAAACGTGGACGTGACCTGAATGTCTTCGGCGAAAGCCAGACCGCCCGCAATGATGCAGGCTGCCAGCATCCCCCCCAAAATTTTTTTCATAAGCCCGTCGGTCTTAAGGTAGATGGATGAGGTCCGGATAAATGGGGGGTATTATAGCATGATTTCAAACAAGGAGTGAACGGAACTTCTTTTCTTTTTAAGGACTTCCATCAATTCGTCGAAGGCCCGCGCATCCCGGACTTTGGCACGGAGAACCAGCCCCTCATCCTCGAAATAAGGCGGCGGTTCCAGCTTCAGGCCCGGATACGCGCGCTCAATTTCCCGAGCGGCCGGGTCGAATTTGCCGCGGCAGTCCGCCAGCCTCGGGAAACGCAATTCCTTGATCGCCTGGAAGAGATTTTCGCCTGCGGCCCGCAAGTCGTTCTTGGGACCGGCTAAGGCCTTTTGCAGCGCCGGTTCCTGCCAGTAAACCTCGAGCCCCTTCTTCCCGCTTTTCAGCAGGTCGGCCAGCCATTCCAGGGCCTGGGTCATTTGGCCGGAGGTCCAGCGCAGGGACTCCCCTGTTAACTTCACGAACGCTTTTTGATCCGCGGGAGAGAACCGGAGGAAAGACGAAACGCCGCGGAAAGGAATTTTACCGGCGCTCACCGCTTCGAGGATCGCGGGATCGAGGCCGGCAAGCGCTTTGGCTTCGGCGAGCACGGGATCGCCGGATTCAATGCCGAGCGCGGGCAGGACTTCGGCGCGCACCGCGTCTTCGGTGAATCCAAAATCCCGCAGCGCGCGGAGAACGGCGCAGCCGCGGTCAAGGTCCGAGAGATTCTGGTTCCAGTTGGAAAGGACGGCCAGAAGATAAAGCTCCTGCGGCGCCAGATCTTCTTCCACGAGCATCGCAGAAACCTGCCGGACGTTTGCCTTGCGCGCCGCGGCCAGGCGTTTATGGCCGGCGATCACATGCCCGGATGCCGCGTGCAGGACGATCGGATACAGCACTCCGTGCCGGGCAATCGAAGCCTCGAGGCCGGGATCGTCCGTGCTGAAACGCAGGCCATAAGGAAAATCCCGAGGCAGGGCCGCAACTTCCACGGGGGTCAAAGCGTTTCTTTCCATTCCTGCTCCAGCCGGGAAGTGGAGATGCGAAGGACTTCGCGAAGCGCTTCATCGCTGTTCTTGCCTTTCGCCATTTCTTCCAGGACTTGTTTGACGCGGAACATGCCGTAGCGGTTGATGAGGTAGCTGACGACTTGAAAAGACTGTTCGTAGAAAAGGTTGATCGCGACCGGGTCCTGCAGGGACAGCGCGCCGCCGTGCGAGAGCAGCTGGTCCATGGGAATGAGCTTGCCGCCGTGGGCCGCGGACTTGAACATGAGAAGCGGATTTTTCTGCACCTTGTCTTCCTCGAATTCGGCAAGCCCCTCGTTGATCCAGGCCGGCGCGCGCGACTGGCTGATGTCCGCCACGAAGGCGTGGGTCATTTCATGCGCGGTCAGCGCCTTCAGCTCCTTGGGGCTGAAGCCTTTCTTGTACGCGGGCATGCGGATCTTTCCGTCGTAGACGCCGGCGGCCCAGTGCGGGAGCTTGGTCAGGTTTTTGAATTCGTCTTCGTCGTACATGAGCACCACGACCTTGTGTTTGAAGTAGTAGCCGAAATCTTTGGAAAGGTCCTCGTACGTCGTCCGCAGAAGCTCGCGCACCTGGAAGCCGTCGTAGGCGTCTTCTTCCCCGTGGTATTTAATGATGAAATGCCGCTCATTGTAGGACGACATGTCCTTTTCCACGAGCGTCTCATCGCGCAGCTTCTCGAGCTTTTTCTTCAGCGTATCCCGCGGCTGCAGCTCGAAGGCCTTCTGGTATTCCTTTTTGGCCTCCGGCAGCTTCTGCTGGAAATAATGGATGTCCCCCATCAGTTCGTAAGCCAGCGCGTTGTTGGGGTCGTATTTAAGCGAGTCTTCGAACGCGGTAAGCGCCATGTCATATTCGTGGCGCTCGTAAAGCTCGACGCCCTGGTTGTAGAGCTCGATCGCCAGCGGCGTTTGCGGCAGCTTCGCGTCCTTCGGGTCTTTCAGGAAAAAGCCGAGCAGTTCCACGCGCTGGCGTTTTTCGAGCGCCGTCTGCGCGGCGGACTTTTTTTCCACGGCTTCCAGGCGCGGCAGGGCGATCAACAGCCCGGCGGCAAGGGCGCCCAGGGCGGCCGCCGGCAGGCGGCGGGAAATCTTCATGAAGCGGCGCTCCACTTTCTCGCCATTTCGATTCTCCGCGGAATCGAGGGATGATCGTAGAAAAACCATTCGTACACCGGGTGCGGGCTTGTGTCCGCGAGATTCACCCGGCCGAGTTTCTCCATGCAGGAAATGAAAGTGTCCACAGACTTCACCGCCTCGAGCGCGAAACGGTCCGCCGCGCGTTCCAGGGAGCGTGAAAAAACGCTCTGCACCGGCGTGAGCAGGGTTCCCGCAATCGTGAAGATCAGGAAAAGAAGCGGCAGGGCCAGGAGGTCCCCGGCGCCGTCAAAGCCCAGCGCGCGCGACGACGCTTCCAGCGTGTGGAAGGCCAGATAAAAAATCGCGAGCGAGCTCACGCTCCCAAGCGCCACCTGCTTGAGGATGTCCCTGTGCTTGTAATGGCCCAGCTCATGCGCCACGACAATCTCGATTTCTTCCGGGGAAAAATGCTCGATCAGCGTGTCGCTTAGGACCACGCGCTTGCCTTTTCCCATGCCCATGAAGGCCGCGTTCGCCTTTTTCGTGGTCTTGCTCAGATTCAGAGAATACAGGTTTTCGATCGGCAGCCCATAGCGGTCGGTCAGCGCCAGGATGCGGCCGCGGAGCGCCTGGTCCTGCACCCTGTCGTACTTATAGAAAAGCGGGACGATCAGCACCGGAAAGACTTTGCCGATCACGACGCTCAGCACCACGTACGCCGCCCAGCCCAGCACCCACCAGGCCGCCGGAAATTTCCAGATGAAAACATACAGGCCGGTGACGAGCGCGACTGAAAGCAGCGTGGTCAGGACGGTTTTCTTGATCGTGAACCCCACCCATCCGCCGAACGTCTGATTAGAAAGGCCATAGCGGTGCTCGATCGTGAACTCGGAGTAATAAGCCAGCGGCAGATTCGCCAAAAAGAAAACAAGCGACAGGAAAAGATAATAAAGCGCCGCTTCGCCGTAACGGTTGGCCGTGAATCCGGACGCAGCCCCCGCGAGCCAGCGAGTTACGGGCGTGAAAGCAACCAGCGCAAGCAGCAGCGGCGACCAGACAAGATGGATCAGCGTGAGGTTCTCTTTGATCCTCTGGTACGACTTGGCATCGCGGGCCTGCCCTTTCAGGCTTTCGGCATTTCCTCTTGATTCATCCATTTCAGCACTTCCTCTTTGAGTCCTTTGACGTTGTCCAGCATTTCCGAGCCGTGGCCGCCTTTGGGGTAGGTCAGCAATTTTTTCGAGCCTGGCGTTTTTTCATAAAGCTGCTTCGCGTTTTCGACCGCGCCGGCATCGTCCTCCGCGGCCGCGATCAGGATGCGCGCCTGCGTGAGTTTCGTGACCGCCTGATCCGTGGGAACCGGCCCCATGCGGATCCCCGGCGTAAACAGCACCAGCCCCCTGACCGCGGGATCCTCCGCCGCGTGCAGCACGCTGAGCGAGGCGCCGAAGCTGGAGCCCACGAGCCAGAGATTGTCCGGCCGGTGGAGAAAATCCACGGCCGCGGCCAGATCGCGGAGCGTGCTGAGCCGGCCTTCGCCCGTGAAATTGCGCCAATCCAGCTCCTCGCCGTTCCAGGAAGTGCTCATGCCGTGGCCGCGCAGGTCAAGGGCCATCGTGGACCACCCGTTGTCATTCAAAAACTTCTTAAAATTGTACCATTCCGAAAGGTTCGTACCAAGCCCGTGCACGAGAAGCGCGGTGCCCTTGGGTGAAGGCACGGGCTGATACTCGTAGGCCAGCGAAACGCCGTCGGATGTCTTGAGATAACTTTGCGACGCGCAGCCGGCCGCGGCAAAAACAAAAATCCCGGCGGCGATTTTTTGAAGGCTTCGAAGGCGCTTGATCATGCTCCGTGCAGGTCCAGGGTTGCAAGGACACCGAAATGGTCTGAAGGCCACACACCCCGCGCATCGGGCCGGTCCAAAACGATTTTGATGCCGGCAGGATGCGCGCCGCGCGCCTTTCCTGGTTTGAAAAAAACGTAGTCGATGCGGCGTTCCGGCAGCAGCGCGCCGGATACGCGGTTGCATTCTTCCAGGGTGTACGGATTACGGTTGCACCAGGTCAATCCCGGCTCGCCCGCGCAAAGAGAACCAAAAACATCGACGAAGCCGTGGCGCCGGATTTCCTCGATCGCGCCGGATACCGGCGGAGAGTTGAAATCTCCGGCCGCGACCGCGGGTAATTTCCCGGCCTTTTCCCCGGCCCAGCGCATCAGCTCACGCGCCTGCGCCTCGCGCACCGCGTCATCGTGCGGCAGCCACGAAAGATGCGTGTTGAAAAACGCCGCGGGCCCGTCTGGCAATTGGATCTCGGCATGCAGCGCGTAGCGCCGGTAAGATTCGGACGGTGAGCGCGTGTCATAGGTCCGCAATTCGCTGCGCGAAACCGGATAGCGGGAAAGGAAAACCAGGCCCGCCGCATCGTCGCCATAAATCAATTCTGCAAAATTCAGGCGCCGCTGCACTGCATCCGCCCAGGCGCGGTTGAAGACTTCCTGCAGCGCGATCACGTCCGCGTCCAAAGCGGCGAGTTCTCCGAGGGCGAATTCCCACCGGTCCTGCCACGGCCCCCGCTCCTGCCAGGTATTCCACGTGAGGACCTTCATCGCTATTTTCCCGCCCGGATGGCCGCGAGTTCCGCCCGCATCCGGTCTTCGACTTCCTGCCGCGTTTTTTCGATGGCGGCGGGATCGCGCAACGGCGGCGGCACGGGCTTCAGGACACGCATGCGCAGCCGGACCAAGTCGCGCATCAGCCAGGAATGCTTGGGAATCACCTTTCCGGTGCCGTCGATCACGACAGGCAGGATGGAAACGTTTTCATCGGAGGCGACTTTGAAGGCTCCCGACTTGAATTCTTTGATTTCCCCGTCTTCAGATCGCGTGCCTTCCGGGAAAAAAAGCACGCCGATTTTATTCTGCAGCAGCCTGCGCGCCTCGGCAACGGCCTGCCGCGCGCTTTCTTTGTTTCCCCTCACGAGCGGGACATAACCGGCCAGGCCCAGATGCCATCCGAGGAAAGGAATGCTGAAAAGCTCCCTCTTGGCGAGAAATTTGAAATGCGTGTCGAGACCCGCGAGCACCACGAAAATATCCACGATGCTTTGATGGTTGCCCACAATCACATAGGGCGTCCCGGGCTGCAGGTTTTCCAGACCTTCGAAGATCCGGCTCTGGCCGGGATTGAGACTGAGCAGGCATTTTGCCCAAAGCCGGGAAACGCCGTGCATTTTTTTCCGGCTGCCTTTGTCGAGCAGGATGCTGAAAGGCAGGACAAAAATAAGGCCGAACAGGTAAAAGGCCACCGTGACGAAAAACATCATGCCCCAGGAATAAAGGGAATACACGACGGCCAGGGGCAAGGGACGTCTTTTATTTGGACTTTCGGACGGATGCATGGCCCGCATTCTAACGAGCTTCGCTTTAAAGAAAAACAAAAAAATGAGCTCCGCCGCCCCGGACCGGTTTTACCAAGCCCATTGACGGCCACGAGTTAGACGCCTAAAATAGCGCATGATCGCCACCAAAGACCAAGTCATCGCCGCGTGCAAGAAATGTTTCGATCCCGAAATCCCGGTCAACGTCTGGGACCTCGGCCTGATTTACGACATCGATGTAAACGCTCAAAGCGGCGCCATCCTCGTCAAGATGTCCCTGACTTCGCAATCCTGCCCTTCGGCCCAGCAGATCCCCAACCAGCTCCGGCAGCAAATCGCGCAGGACTGCAAGACCGACGAAGTGGAAGTCGAAGTCGTCTTTGAGCCGGCATGGACGCCGGAACGCATCAGCGAAGAAGGCAAGAAAAAACTCGGCATCGAAGACGCATGATCTTCCCGAGACCATGAGTCCGGATTCCTCCGCCGATCAAATTTACCGGGACGCTCTCGAACATTACAAGCACGGCCGTCAAGAAGAGGCCTTGAACGGCCTGCGCCGCGTCCTCGAGCTTTCCCCTTCCCACGAAGATGCCTGCGAAGCACTGTCGGTCATCCTCTACAACCAGCAGAAATACGACGATGCCGCCGCGCTCCTCAAACAATGGATCTCGCGTCATCCCGATACTGTCATGGCCCACACCAATCTCTCGCGCTGCTACGTGGCCAAGGGCATGATCGCCGAAGCCGAGCATGAGCAGGCCGAAGCCCGGCGTCTGACGTGGAAAGCCGAACTGAAATCGAAAAAGGCCGTCATGCCCAAGGCCGATTACGACGCGCAGATCGAGCGTTACAAAAAGATCATCGAGTTCGATCCGGCGGACGTGCTGGGCTACTTCAGTCTTGGGACCGTGTACCTGGAATGCGGTAGGAAGCGCGAGGCTCTCGATACTTTTGAAAAAGCCGTGCACGTCGACCCCAAACACACGGCGTCTTACCTTGGCCTGGGGCAGGCGCTGGAAAGCCTGGGCGACGTGGAAAAGGCGAAAAAGATTTACCGCCAGGGCATCCAGGTGGCGGAAGCGTCCGGAGACATGATGCCGCAGAAGAAAATGGAATCGCGGATAAAGGCCCTGGAAAGCGGAATGTAGGGATTACGCGGCGCGGAGGATCGAGGCCGCGGATTCGAAGGCCTGAACGAGTTTGGTAATGACGGCACCGATGCCGTTGAGCGCGTCTTTCTGGACGCGGTAGGTCACGTTTTGAAGCTGGTCGTTCTTTTCGCGGAGCAGCACGCCTTCGATTTCAGGAAGGTTCGACAATTCCTGGGTCATGTTTTGCGCGGCCCGGCCCGCCACGAAGTTCTGGGCAATGTCGAGATCCGATTTGCCGAGCGCGTCGCTGGTGACCACCGTGGCCTGGAAGGTAAACGCCCCAATGAGGCTGGACGTGCCGTTGGCCGCCAGGATGAGGTACTTGCCGCGGGACTTGCCTTCGTCGGTTTTCACGGCCTCAATCAGCCGCGTGTCTTTCTCGATCTTTTTACTGAAAATTCCGTCCAGCCTTTTCTTGATGGCCTGCCCGTTGCGAGGCGCAAATTCCGCGGTCAGGCGCTGCCTGAGATCCGGCATTTCCACGCCGGACGCGGCAAATACTTTTTCGACCTGCGCCACGAGCCCCGCCGCCGAGGCGCTGAAGGCATCGACGTCCTGCTCACCTTCCGGCGAGGTAAAAACGTAAAAGATTTTCAGCGCGGGATTCAGCGCAAGCTGCGAAGCCAGGGCGATGATTTCGTTTTCATTCAAAAGCTTGTCGGTAAGGATGACGGCATGGCCTTCCTC
>DATJFP010000089.1 GCA_035495615.1 Verrucomicrobiia bacterium
TTCCGCCAGGAAATCTGGCGTTATACCGATCCGGAACGCTCGGGCATCCTGTGGGAGCTTCTCGACGAACGGCGCCGTTTCCGCGATTACCTGGAATACGTTTTGAAAATGCCGGTCATGTTCATCGTGCGCGGCGGCGACTGGATTCCGCTGGGCGGGATTTCCTTCCGCGAGTTTCTCAAGAATGGTTATCAGGGCGCGCAGGCCACGCTCAACGATTTCGAGCTGCATTTGAGCACGGCATTTCCCGAGGCGCGGCTCAAACAATACCTCGAAATCCGCGGCATCGACGGACAAAGCGCGGAGCTCATTCCTTCGGTCGCCGCTTTCTGGAAGGGAATCCTTTACGACGAGAAGACCCGCGACAAGGCCTGGCAGCTTGTGGCGTCCGCGACGCGCGAAGAACGGCAAAGGCTCGTGGAAGAAGTCCCCCGCAAGGGGCTGCAGGCCTCTCTCGGAAAGACGCCGATCCTGGAAATCGCAAGGGAGCTTGTCGCGCTTTCCTGCGCCAGTCTCGGGACTCAAACCACCGAGGAAGAAGGCCGCTCCGAATGCGTTTTCCTCAAGCGCATCCAGAAAGCCATCACCGATCCCGGCAAATCCCCGGCCGAAACCCTGCTGGAAAAATGGAACAACGAATGGCAGGGCGATATCCGGCAAATGCTGGCCTACCTTCGCATTTGAGTTTCCTTCGGCGCTCCTTCGCTTCAAATCCTGCCATAAAATAAAAAAGCGCCAAGGCGGATGCCTTGACGCTTTTAAGAGGGTCGGGATGGCAGGATTGGCTCCTGCGCTCGGACGGAGCCTCGCTGTGTAGCCTCCCCTCAGTCGCTTCCGGCGGTCTTCGACTTACGCCTTTTCCTTCGGCTCTCCTTCGCTTCAAATCCTGCCATAAAATAAAAAAGCGCCAAGGCGGACGCCTTGACGCTTTTAAGATGGTCGGGATGGCAGGATTTGAACCTGCGACCTCTTGCTCCCGAAGCAAGCGCACTAGCCAAGCTGTGCTACATCCCGATGAAGAGCAGAAGAGCTGGAAAGGACGGCATTATATACAAATCGACCGTAAATTTCAGTAAAAACTCTTATCGAGAAGGTTTTGCCTGATTTTCGGTGAGCCAAAGCCTCAGCCCCGCCTCCTCCTAACCCGGCTCAAAGATGCACGTCCTGCCGATAGCGGGAAGCCGCCTTTTATTGCAAAGTACGACAGTAACCCTCTGGAGGTTTTATGAAAACATTTATTTTAGTTTGGGCGCTCATGGGAGTTGCGGCGGTCCCGGCGTGGGCCGAAGCCATCACGGGGCGCGTCGTGCAGATCGATCCTCAAAGCAATACGTTCATGGTCAAAGCCGACAATGCGGGGGGAGAACAAATCACCCTTATCCGCTGGAAAGGTTCGGACGGACCGGTCCTCCGCAAAATCCAGCTTGGCGAACCGGTCACGGCCATTGTCGAGACGGAAAGCGACGGATGGATCCTGCAGAGCATCTCTTCGCCCACGCAAATCACCGAAGGCTACGCAACGGCGGAGCGCGCGCCTTCTGACCGCGGCGCCGGCGCGGAATCCGTCGGCGAAACGCAATCCGACGAAGGACCCCGGGGAGGTTGAAAGATCGCATGCGCCTTTTTATCGGAGTCCTGCTTGCCGCGATATTTTTAGGACCGCTTCCTGGTTTTGCGGAGGAGGCCGCAGCTCGCGGAGAATATCTGACGCGCCGCGCGTCCATGTGCGTAGAATGCCATACACCGCGAGACGCGAAGGGAAATCTCCTCGAGTCAAAGCTTTTTCATGGCGCACCCGTGCCGGTGCTCCAGCCGGAATTCGCCACTGCGTGGGCGCTCCGCGCCCCGAATCTCACGGGCTGGCCCGGTTACACTCACGAGCAGGCCGTGCATTTTCTCCAGACCGGCGAGCGGCCCAACGGGACGCACGCGCGGCCGCCCATGCCGCAATACCGATTGAATTCCGAAGACGCGGAAGCCGTGGTGGCTTATCTTCAGGGGCTTCACTAAATCGGCCCGTAAGGTTTTTCCCGTATTTTTAAAAGTTTGTAAGTGAATTCCTTACGAGAGCGTTTTTTTTCCGTGAAACCAAAGAAAATCAATCTCAGTTGTTTCCGTTTCGGATAAAATATCCTCACATGGCCACTCAGCCGATTAATGCTCAAATTCACGAACCTCTGCGGCCCGCGGACGATGCCTACCGCCTCATGGTGGCCAGCGTTCAGGACTATGCTATTTTCCTGCTCGATCCCGCTGGACTTATTCAAACTTGGAACAAAGGCGCGGAACGCATCAACGGCTACAAGGCGGATGAAATCATCGGGCGTCATTTTTCCCTCCTGTACGAGCCTGACGACATTCAGAAAGGGAAGCCGGATCTTGAACTGAGAGAGGCTCTGAAACGCGGGAGCGTTAGGGATCAAGGCTGGCGGCTCCGCAAGGACGGCAGCCGGTTTTGGGCGGACGTCACGCTCACGGCGCTGCATGGCGAGGACGGTACAACGCGCGGGTTCTGCAAAGTAACCCGGGACATGACCGAGCAGAAGGCCGCTGAAGATAAGATGCGGCTGAGCGATGAGCGCCTGCGCCTGATGATCGAGAGCGTTCAGGATTATGCCATCTACATGCTGGACCCCGAGGGCAACATCGCCAGCTGGAACGTCGGGGCCGAACGCAACAAGGGGTATAAGGCGGCCGAAATTCTGGGGAAGCATTTTTCCGTTTTCTACACGGACCCGGATCTCAAAAACAAGCTCCCGCAAAGGAACCTGGAGATCGCCGTGCGCGAAGGGCATTGCGTGGATGAAGGCTGGCGCGTGCGCAAAGACGGCACCGTGTACTGGGCGTCGATCGTGATCACGCCCCTCCGGAATAAAGAAGGCGTGCTGACGGGCTTCGTCAAGGTTACGCGCGACATGAGCGAGCGCAAGCAGGCCGAAGACAAACTGGAAAAAGAAGTGCAGGAGCGGACGCGCGAGCTTCGCCAGAGCAACCGGGAGCTCGAGCAATTCGCCTACGTCGCGTCTCACGACCTTCAGGAGCCTTTGAGGACGGTCGCGACCTACATCGACCTTTTGAATGCGCGCTGCGGGGAAAAACTCGATTCGGCCAGCCGCGAATACATGAACTTTGCCATCGACGCCGCGGAGCGGGCGCGGGAGCTGATCCGCGACCTTCTCGAATTCTCCCAGACCGGCGCGAAGATCAACAGCATCAGGCCCGCCGACTTTGGCTCCATCCTGAAGCAGGTCCTGGCCAACCTGAGGGCCTCGCTGGAATCCAACCAGGCGGAAATCGAAGCGGGCCCCATGCCCATCGTGCCGGCCGACGGCGCGCGGATCCTTCAGCTGTTTCAAAATTTGATCTCCAACGCCCTTAAGTACAGGAGCGAACGGCCGTTGAAAATTAAAGTTTCCTCCGAGGAAACACCGGACAGCTGGGTTTTTTCCGTGGAGGACAATGGCATCGGGATTGCTCCCGAACATCACAAGAAAATTTTTGGACTTTTTCAGAGACTGCACGCCAAGCACAAATATCCGGGAACGGGGATCGGCCTCGCGATATGCCAGAAAATCGTCGAAGGGCATGGAGGAATGATCTGGGTCGAATCCGAGGCCGGAAAAGGTTCGACATTCAAATTCACGCTGCCCAAAGCGGACGGCGAAAAATAGGAGCGCTATGAGAATTCTTTTAGTCGAGGATAATGACGCAGACCGCAGGGCCATTCAGGAGGCATTTCTTGCCAATGGCTGTTCCACCGCATTGACGATCGTCGAAGACGGCGACAAGGCCCTGCAGTATATTTTTCATCAGGGGGAGTACGCTGCCGCCGAGACACCGGACCTCATCCTTCTCGACCTCAATCTTCCCGGGACCCACGGCATGGAAGTGCTGCGCCGGGTCAAAGGCGATCCCGCGACCAGGAACATTCCCGTCATCGTCCTGACGAGCTCCGCTTTCCAAAAGGACATCTGCGACGCGTACGGCCTGAGTGCGAACTGTTACATCAACAAGCCCATGCGTTTTTCCGAACTTGTGAGTCTGGTCAAAACCTTTTGCGATTTTTGGGTCAAAGAAGTAAGGTACTGCTACAAATAACCGGCCGGTCCTGCCCGCCGCCTTTCTCCCGGAGGAAAGATGAATTCCATCCCGATTAAAAATTCCGTGATCTTTGTAACCGGCGCCAACCGCGGCATCGGCAAAGCGCTGGTTGAAACCGCGCTCGAGCAGGGTGCGGCGAAAATTTATGCCGGCGCACGACGGCCGGAAACTTTGAAGGAGCTCGTGGAGAAGGGCAAGGGCCGCGTGATCGCGCTGGAGCTGGATATCACGTCCGAAGCGCAGATCCTCAAGGCTGCGGAGCGGGCGCAGGACACCGCGATTCTCGTCAATAATGCCGGAATCTCCGGTTATTCGGGCCTCGTCTCGCATTACAAAGCCGAAGGCGCTCAAAGCGAAATGAGCGTCAATTACTTCGGCACCCTGAACATGTCGCTTGCCTTTGCCCCGGTGCTGAAGAAAAACGGCGGCGGCGCGCTCGTCAACATCGTGTCCGTCGCGGCCTTCGAAACCTTCGAAGGTTTCCGCACGTATTGCGCGTCCAAGGCCGCCGAGCATTCGCTGACCGAGGGACTCCGCGAAGAACTTGCCGGACAGGGAACGTCCGTGGCCGGCGTTTATCCCGGTCCGGTCGACACGGACATGGCCGCGGATCTCCAAATGGAAAAAGAAACGCCCCGCCAGGTCGCGCTCAATATCTGGAAAGGCCTCGAAAGCGGCGCCGAAGAAATCTGGCCCGATCCCTATGCCGTGGAAATCGGCACCCGTCTGAAAAACGCGAGCACCGGTTTGAAATAAACCGGCCGGCGCCGAATTGACTTTTTCAGACTTAGCCGCTAATCTCTCCTCACAGCGCGTCCGTGTTGACTTGCCTTCCTCACTAAAAACTATTAGGGCTTTGCGAATGAAAAAGATGCTTTGGGGGGCGATTTTTCTTGCCGTGATTTCAGGGCTTCCGGTTCCGGCGCAGGCGCAGCTCAGCGAATGCGTCATGATGTGCAACGGAAAGAAGAAGCAGGCGCTCGAGAGCTGCCCGAAAATTCCGGCGAAAGCCTACGCGGCCTGCCTCGGCCGGGTATCCCGGGACGAAAACGATTGCAAAGAAGCCTGCCTCGCAAAACAGTAACACGACAGAAGGTGGGAAAGTGAAAGCTTCCACTGAAGCGGCATCCCGCGCCCCCTCAGCCCGCAGGGGCTCGTTCCCTCCGCGCCATGCTTTTTAATTCCTCCGTATTCGCCGTTTTTTTCCTCCTTGTCTACACGCTCTACCTCCTTCTCCGGAAAAATCTGAAAGCGCAGAATTTTCTGCTGGCCGTCTCCAGCGCCGTATTTTACGGGTGGTGGGACTGGCGGTTCCTTGCGCTCATGTATTTTACGGTTACCGTGGATTACGTCATGGCGCGGGCCATTGCCGGAAGCCCGGAAGAGGGGAAGCGGAAGCTGTTTCTTGCGGCGAGCGTCGGACTCAATCTTCTCGTCCTGGGGGTTTTCAAGTATTTTAATTTCTTCCTGGGAAGCCTGAGCAAGGCTGCGCATGCCTTCGGCGCCTCCTTGAACTTTCCTTTTTTCCAAATCGTGCTGCCCGTCGGCATTTCGTTTTATACCTTTCAGTCGATCAGCTACGTCGTGGACGTTTACCGGAAGGACATCGAAGCCTCGAAGAGCTTCCTGGATTTCGCGGCTTTTGTGACTTTCTTCCCGCAGCTTGTGGCCGGGCCGATCGAGCGGGCTTCGCACCTTTTGCCGCAGATGCAGCGGCCGCGCGCGCTGCGGCTGGAATCTTTTTACGAAGGCAGCTACCTGATTTTCATCGGGCTTTTCAAGAAAGTCTACGTGGCGGACAATCTCGCGCACCTGGTGGACAGGACTTTTTCGGGGCCGCCCTACGGCAGCGCGACGGTGATCTTGAGCCTGTATGCGTTCGCCTTCCAAATCTATTGCGATTTTTCCGGCTATTCCGACATCGCGCGCGGGCTGGGAAAGTGCATGGGCTTCGACATCATGCAAAATTTCAATCTGCCTTACTTTTCATGGAACCCGCGCGAGTTCTGGAGCCGCTGGCACATCAGCCTGTCCACCTGGCTGCGCGACTACCTTTATATTCCGCTGGGCGGGAACCGGAAGGGCACGTTCAGGACCTGCCGCAATCTCGCGCTGACGATGCTTCTCGGCGGGCTTTGGCACGGCGCGCGCGGCACCTTTGTGATCTGGGGCGCGTATCACGCCTTCCTGCTGATCGCGCACCGGCTCGCGTCGGGCCGCATGCCCAAACTTCCGGACGCGGTCAAAGCCCTCGTTTTTTTCCACCTGGTCTGTCTGGGCTGGCTTTTCTTCCGCGCAAATTCGATCGGCCAGATCGGCCAGATGCTGGCAGCTCTGGTTTCCTCTCCGCCGGATTTTTTCGCTTACGGCCCGCGGCTTGTTCTCGCGGAAACGGCAGCCTTTACCGCCTTGCTTTTCGCGATGGAGGCTTTTCAAAACGCGAAGAAAGACCCCCTGGCCGTTTTTCATATGCCGCTTGTGCCCAGGGCCCTTTTGTACACGTTCATTTTTTACAGCCTTGCCACGTTCGGAGTAACGGGTGGAAAAGAATTCATCTACTTCCGGTTTTAAACCGCCGGCGGCTTTTCTTCTCATGCTGGCCTTCATCGCGCTGGTAGAAGGCGTCATGGCTCCGCAAATCAGGCGCTGTTTCTGGCCGCAGCTCTTCCTTTATTCCAGGCCCTGGCATGACGCCTTGAGAATGGAAGCCGGGATTCAGAGAGCGTCCGGCGGCCCGCGCCCTCTTTATCTTTTCGGATCGAGCCAGGCCCGGGAGGGCGTGGACACCCGCCGCGCCAACGACGCGCTGCCCGCCGGGGGCCATCCCGGAATCCAAGTGATCAATTTGGGCGTGAGCGCCGGAGGCCCGGTTGACGCCTATTTGCAGCTCGACAGGGTCCTGGCCCAAAAGCCGGCGATGATCGTCTTCCTCTCTTACCGGTGCAATCAATCCGTAAGATACCTTCCGGAGAAACTGCGGGACTTTTCATTTTCCCTGAAACAGCTTTGCCGGCTGATCCCGCTTTACGGCTTCCGAAATTTTCTGGAGGACCTCCGCGGCGAAAGCATCCCCGGCGTTGCGGCGGCTCTCCTCCTGCCGTCGACCAAATACTTCCGCTATGTTTCGAATGCCGCGGTCGTCTATCTCGCCGATGGCTTCCGGCAGGAACCGCAATGGTTTGCCTACGAGGAACGTCTGAGCGAGGCTGTTTTAGCGGAGAGGCTGAAAGAAAAGCAGGCGATGAGGCCCGAGCTGGACCGCTATGCCGCGATCAACAAAAGGGTTTTTCACGCGATGGCCGCGGAGATCATGGGGCGGGGAATCCCGTTCGCGGTCGTCGACGCGCCGCTCAATCCCCGGATCCTGGATCTGCCCAATTACGAGGCCGTATGCGCCGATCATCTGGATTTCATGGCAAAGGAAGCCGCGGCGCTGCATTTTCCGTTTTGGCGGCAGGAAAATTATCCGCCGGCCTCGGACGCGGACTTTACGGATTTCACGCATCTGGCTGAGTCCGGCAGGGAAAAGTTCACAGACTTCCTCATCCAGAGCGTGGTTTTGGAAACCCCGGACGGCCGCGGCGCTTAAGGCCGTTTGCCCCGGGAATTCAGAAAAATTCCGACAGAAAACCGCCCCTCTCCCCGGTAGCCAGAGACTTGCATCCCGGATTAGAGTAGTCGCGGGTGAGGCCTCGAACGCCTTCCCCCTAATCAAGGAGGCTGACATGAACGGGATCATCACGAAGCTGAACGAAAAAGGCGCACTTCGCGGAGGCTTGCTGCTTTGGCTTCTCGGCGTGCCGCTGCCGCTCATTCTTCTTTTTTATTTCATGCGCGGCTGCTAATCCGGCTGCAAGCGATCTTAATCCGGCATCGCAGCTTCCCGGGAAGCGGAACCTTCCCGGGAAGAGCGCCCCACTCTTAAAATCTCGCCCCATTTTTTTATTTCCGCTATAATCGCCCTTTCCTTACCCATCATTTTGAGGATTTCATGAATTGCGGCAAGTGCAAGGCCTATATCCCCGCGGGTTTGAATTTTACGCATTGCCCGGACTGCGGCGCGGATCTGGAAGAAGCTGCCCGGCGGGATCGTGAACGCCTGGAGCAGGAACGAAAAGAGGCGGACTTGCTCCAAAAGCTGACGGAGCGGGAAGGCCGGCATTTCAATTACATCGAGGCTCTCTTCTTCTCTTTTTTTTCCGCGCGTTTTTACCGCGACGTCTTCCGCCGGTGGAAGGGGAGCGGCGTTCTTTATCTTGCCTTCGTGATTCCGTTCGGGCTTATCCCGTATTTCCTCGGATTACAGCGCCAGGCCGACGGCTACGTGGCCAGGATCGTCGAGCCTTCCGTGCGGCAGATGCCTCGGCTCACGTTTTCCAACGGGCAGATGAGCTACGATGGGCCGAGTCCTCTGGCCATCCACAATCCCGAAGACAATTCCGTGCTTGCCGTGTTCGACACCACCAAGACGAATGCGGACCTGAAGGACATCCCGGGCTACATCATCATGACGTCCCGCCAGCTCGCCATCCGCGAATCCAACGGCCAGGCGCGCATCGTGAATTTCTCGCCCGATGCCCATGCCGTGCTCACGTCGGAAATCGTCATGCACTGGGTCAACCAGGGCACAAGATTGTTCACGTATTTTCTGTATCCCTTTTTCTGGCTCGGCTCCTGGGTTTTTTTTCTGGTGATCTTTCTTTTTTACGCCATGCTCACCAAGCTCGTTTGCCGGCTGTTCAAGGTCCCTGCCACGTTTCAGGACGCTTACCGGCTGACGGCCATCGCGTTCACCCCGGTCCTCCTGGTCGACGGCCTCCTGTCCATCTGGTGGCCGGACGGATTGGCCGACTCGATTTCGTATTTCGGCCCGATGTTTTTTATTCTCTTCGCGGTCCTCTGCAACCGCATCCCGAAAAACATGGAGGCGGCATGAGCTTTCTTTTTTCTCCCGGCGTGAACGCCATTTTGGCCGCGATTTTTTTCGCGGGAGGCGTTCGCCATCTGCTGCGGGGCCGCCGGTTCACGGTCCGGATTTTTTACGGCGGGCTGTGCCTTTCACTCGCGGGCGTGCTTTTGAATCTTTTCGGCGCCGTGGAACCGTTTTACGCGGTCCCGCCCAAAATCCTGTGCCTGGGGAGCGGCCTTTTCTGGACCGGACTTTTTTTTACGATCGTGTGCGCGGCCTCTGATCTGGTGGCGGACGACGAAGACGCGCCCGAAGCGCCGGCCCAGCCCGCGATTTTCCAGCTCGTGCTGGCCTGTCTGCTTCTGTTCGCGTCGCCGTTCGTGGCGTTCCGGTCCATGACGAGCCGCATGCCCGTGGTGCCGAAGGTCGCTGCGTCCGCCTCTGCGCCCGCGGCCGCGGGTCCGGTTCAGCCGGCGGACCGGAAGGTCTATGAATTTCCGCAGTACAACCTGCGTTACACTTCACCCGCCGGGCCGTGGATGGAATATTCTTTCCAAAAAGTGAGTCCGATCACCGTTGCCGGATTTTTTCGCGCGGATCCGGCCGTCTACATTCAGATCATCGCGGAGTCCGGCGTCCCGCTCGTGCCCGGCTTCGACAGCACGATGGCCGACCAGGTTTACGGCCACAATATCGCCGGCGCGACCCAGCACAAGCAGGTCGGCAAAGAAGCGTTTGAAGTGGGCGGGATCAAAGGCTCTCTGTTCAAGTCCGAGCTCACGTTTCCCGCGTCCGGGCCGATCCACCGCGTGCATTGGCTGGGCGGCCAGAACGGCTTCTATTATCAGATCATCGTCTGGTCTTCGAGCGAGTATCCCCTGGAAAAGCTGATGGACGATTTTCGCGGCGCGGCCGCGGGTTTCCAAATCCTCGACAAAGACAAGACCTCGCTTCCCGCGTCGCTGGCCGAGGATTTTGTGTCGGAGAAATACCATTACAAGGTCCACGCCAAGGACAAGGGCTGGGACACCTGGTGGCTGCCGCAGGACGAAGGGCTCGCGCTGCCGGATTTTAAAATCACCAAGAACACCAACAACCTGCTGCTCGTTTATCCGGTCGCATTCTGGGACAGGCCCGCGCCGCCGCTCGCGATCGTGGCGCCCGCGCTCCTTCAATTCAACAAGATCGCGCTCGAAGGCGTGCCCGCCGACGGGATCAAGCCGATCTCGCAGCCGGGCTTCGAAGGCTACGACATCCGGTACACGCAGCCGATCGACGGGAAGGATTATTTTTACCGCGTGAAGGTGCTGCGCGGCGATTCCATTGTTTACCTCATCATCAGTTTCAATGCGGCGGAACTGGGCAAAGGCGACCCGGCCATTCTCGAAGAAGGGCTGAACATGGTGGAAGTGGCGGGCGGGCCGCCGCCCAAGCGCGAGACGTTCACGCCGGCCGAACGCGACCGCCACGCGTATGCGTACCTGCGCATGGCGGAAGAATATTTCCACAAGGGAAAGAAAGCCGAGAGCCTCGAGCTTCTCAGGATGGCGCACGCCTTCAAGACCGACGATGCCGTGATCCTGGAAAGCCTGCTCACGGTCCTCCAAGACCAGGGGCTGTACGGCCAGGGCTTCGCGATCGCGGAAAAATACGCGCCCGCATTCCCGAAGCACCTGGGCCTGCGAAAGCTGCATGCGTCGCTGGCGGCTCTCGCGGGCGAGAACAAAAGGGCTGCCGAGCTTTACGAGGCGCTGATCGCCGAGGGAAACACGGAGCGGGAAATCCTGGAAGACTATGCGGACGTCATGGAAAAAATGGGCGGCAAGAAAAAAGCGTACGAGAAGCTGGCCGCGCTGGCCGGCGCCGGAGGGACGGGCGCGCTGGGCCCGCAGTCGGCGGTCGCTTCTTTCCTGAACGACGAAGGCCAGGTCGAGCAGGGCCTGGACATATACAAGAAGCTTTATGAAAAACATCCGCTCGACAGCGAGGTAAGGACCGATTATTTCTGGCATCTCATGCAGCAGGGCCGCTACCAGGACGTGATCAACGTGACCGAAGACTACCTGAAAAATCATCCGGCCATCGCGGACGTGCATTTTTATCAGGGCTATGCGCTGGCCGCGCTGAAAAAATATCCGGAATCTCGCGCGGCTTTCGTGCGCGCCCGCGATTCGGTGCCGGACTCGGAGCCGATCGAGGAATATGTGGACGGCATGGGCGCGATCGAACGCCAGGCCAAGGGCCTGGAACCCGGCGGCAGCAGCCTGGAAGTTGCGCGCACGCTCGAGATGAAAGGGGAGGACCTTCACGTGACTGAGAAGCTCCTTTTCCGGAAAGGCTGGGCCGGCGATCTTCAGAACCATTATGCCGGGCTGGACGACGAAAAGACCAAGCTCGAGATCAAGGTCATGCTGCATGCCCTCTACGGTAAAGTCGAGCTGCAGGACGTCAACATCAAGGACATGGAAATCGAGGACGATCCGTTCGAGATCGAATACTCCTACGACGTCAAAAAAGCGTTCCAGAAAATCGGCAGCCGGCTCTACGCGGCGCTGCCACAGATATGGGAAAACAAATACCTCTGGCCGCAGATGAACGCTGAGTACCAGATTCCTCTCGCCCTGGTGTTTCCCGCGCAGGTGAAATCCAGCGTCACGTTCCATTTTCCTTCCGA
The DNA here is from genome assembly GCA_035495615.1 of Verrucomicrobiia bacterium. Taxonomy (NCBI): domain Bacteria; kingdom Pseudomonadati; phylum Verrucomicrobiota; class Verrucomicrobiia; species Verrucomicrobiia bacterium. The sequence goes on from DATJFP010000089.1 coordinate 11,685, forward strand.
ATATCAGATGGAATCCACGATGGCGCCGGGCACGGCCAAGGGCCAGGACCCCTGCCTTCGTTCGCAGACCGCGGTGACGCAGAAGTCCGGGGAACTCAAAATGGACAGCACCTACGAATTCGTGGGCGGCGCCTACACCATCCCCGAATACGAAGCCTGCCAGGAAGCCGTGAGCCAGCGCCTGCAGGAAACCACGCCGAAGATCCTCCTGAGCCGCTGATCCGGGACGTCTTGCCCCGCCCGGGTTCCTCTGCTAGAATCCGGCCACTTTATGAATCAAAAGGGATTTACGCTGATCGAACTGCTGGTGGTGGTCGTGATCCTCGGGATCCTGACCAGTCTCGCGCTCCCGCGCCTGGCCGGAAGGACCACCGAGGCCCGCATTAAAGCCGCGGACGCGGATGTGAACGGGAACGTCGCCCTTGCCCTCGACATGTACGAAGTGGACATGGGGAAATACCCGTCGGCCCTGCCGGATCTGGTCCAGAAGCCCTCCGGCGCGGACAATTGGAAAGGGCCTTACCTCAAGCGGGGATTGCCCAAAGATCCGTGGGGCAATGCGTACGTTTATACTTTTCCGGGCTCGGCCAATCCGGACGGCTACGATCTTTATTCCCTCGGCCCGGACAAAGCCGACGGCACCGGCGACGAAATTACCAACGCCCCGCGCGAAGCTTAACCTACATTCCTTTCATTCTCCGCTACTCCCGCCCGCATTTGGACATGCGAAATAAAAACCCTGAAGATTTGTCATGAAAAGTCTTGTCACGCTGTGCGGGTTTTGGTACTATGCCGAACGCCTAATTTTTTCGTTTGAAAGGAATCTCTCCTTTGGAAAGTCCTTCAAAGTCCCCGGTCCTGACCGAACCCCTCCCGTACGCAAGCTCTGCGCTGCTGTTCTTATCCGCGGCCGTGCTTTTACTTGCGGCGATTCAGCTAGGAGGTATTCCGTTCCGGCTGACCGCTCCGGAAAAGGGCGCGGCCGTCTTCGCGGCTCCGGTCGCGTCGCCGGAAATCCCCCCGTTCGAGAACCTCTCGCGGGATTTTGAGACGCATTCCTTGTTTTATGTTCCCAAAGAAGTCGTGGCGGTCCAGGGGCCGGGCCTGAGTGAAATGATAAAATCATTCCAACTCATTGGCATTGTTCAGGGTGAGAAACCCGAGGCCCTGATTAAAAACGTCACCACGCAGCAGACCTATTTCGCCCGGCAGGGAGAAAAGTTCGACCGGTTCACCGTGGCCGAGATCACGCAAGGCAGCATCAAGGTCGAATTCCAGGGCGAAAGCGCGGAACTGCTTTTAGAAGGGGGTAACTCGTGACCCGGTCCATCCGTTTTTGCGCCGCGCTCGTGTCCGTTCTCTTTCTCATTTCCTCGATTTCTCCCGCCGCGCGCGCCGATGACGATTCCAACGGCCCCGGAAACGTGCGGCAAAGCGAGACCCGCAATTCCATCAATTCGGCCATCATGGCCGCCGTGGGCCCGGACCGCCAGATGGATGAGCCGCGCATCACGCTCGAGCTGAAGGGCGTGGACATCCTGGACGTCCTCAAGATCATCAGCCAGCGTTCGGAGCTGAACATCGTGGCCGGCAAGAACGTGCGCGGCCTCGTCACGCTTTACCTGAAGAACGTGAAAGTGCGCGATGCGCTCGACACGATCGTCAATTCGCTGGAGCTTGCCTACGTCGAAGACAGCGGCATCATCAACGTGATGACGTCCAAGGAATTCGAGGACGCCTACGGAAAATCGTTCGGCAAGGAATACACGACCAAGGCGATCCCGGTGCAGCACGCGTCTCCGGCCGCCGTGGGCCTGGTCGTCGAGAAATTGAAAAGCCCCAAGGGCAAGATGGTTTTTGACGAGAGGACGCACACCTTGATCCTGTCGGACCGTCAGGAAAATATCGCGGCCATGGAAAATGCCATGGCGCAGCTCGACAAGCCGCTCGCCACCGAAGTCTTCCAATTGAAGTTCGCGCGCGGCGACGAGCTCGAAGCTCAGCTTCGCGACTACCTGACGCCGCAGACCGGCATCCTCAAGGTCGACAAACGCACGAGCCAGATTACGGTTACGGACCGCGAAGAAAAGCTCGAGCAGGTCCGTGAAGTCATCAAGGCGCTCGACGTGCAGCCGCGCCAGGTGCTGATCCAGGCCCAGGTGATCGAAGTGGCGCTTTTCGACGCGTTCCGTTACGGCATCGACTGGGAATTCGTCCGGCAGAACGTCGCCAAGTTCAGCAACGTGGAACTGAAGCCGGCCTTTGACGTGGCCGTCCCCACCGCGGCGCTCGGCGCGGGCACGCTCAGCACGTTCACCTTCGGCGGCCTCCAGGGGCTTTCGGTGGTGCTTTCGTTCCTCCAGAACGTGGGCAAGACCAACACCCTTTCTTCGCCGCGTATCACGGTCATTAATAATGAAGAGGCAAAGCTCGTCGATGCCACGCGCCAGCCGTACGTTTCCCAGACCGTGGTGCAGGGGCAGACCACCTCGCAGACCGCGGACAACATCCAGTTCGTAGACGTGGGCGTGACGCTGACGGTCGTGCCTACCATCGCCGACCGCGAAAAAGTCGTGCTGAAACTCAAGCCCGAAGTGAGTTCGCAGACCGGGTCGCTCAGCGTGCAAAGCGTTTCCGAAGGCAGCGACACGCCGTTCACGCGTTCTCAGATCCCGATCGTGTCTTCACAGACGCTGGAAACCACCGTCGTCGTGAAAAGCGGCGAGACGCTCATCGTCGGCGGCCTGATCAAGGACAACGAAGCCAAGATCCGCCGCAAGCTCCCGGTCCTGTCCGACATCCCGTTCCTCGGCGCGGCCTTCCGCAGCGAGCAGGTGAGCTACCAGAAAACCGAGCTCGTCATTTTCCTCACCCCGTACATCGTCGACGGCGACGCGACCTCGAAAGAGCACTCGAAGTATTTCAACGAAGACGACCAGCTCATCAATTTCGACCTCGTGGGCGGCTACGATTTCGGCAAGGCGCTCAAGCACTCGCAGGGCGCTTTCCGCATCGATCACGACCCGTACTGGAAAATGCGCTCGAACAAGATGCCGCAGTATTTCGCGCCGAAGGACTTGTACGAACGCGCGCTGCCTTATGAGAACAGCTTGAACGAATTCAATTCCTATCAGGAAGGAAAGCCGCTGGTCGACCCCGACGCGGCGGGAAAGCGCTATGAGATCGAAGTCGCGCGCGAAACACAGGCGCGTCTGGCCGCCGCCGGCGTCGAAGGCCGCGTGGAAGTGGCCGTGAAAGTCGGCAAGGACGGAACCATTCGAGACATCTCCTGGGTCGACCCCGGCCCGGTGCGTGAAGCCGACCAGCGTCGGGTCCTGCGCGCCGTCCAGGACGGGGGACCTTTCGCAGCCTTTCCCGAAGGGCTCGCGTCCGAAGAAGAACTCCTGAGTTTGCGGCTTGCCGTGGATCGCGGCGACGCCCGCAAAAAATAGCCCAGAAATCATTGCAGAAAATCCGGGCCCGCTTTGCGCGCGGCCTTGAAAACGAAAGCAATTTTTAATGGCGACATTCATCACCAATAAAAACGAGATCCGCGAAGAAGCGTCCAAGGCTTCCGTCACGCGTGTGGCCATGCCGTGGAAGGCGCCCGCACCGGCGCGCCGGGAAAAAACCTCGTCCCGCGTTCCGGACCAGGAGCTGGCCGACTTTTTCGAGCATCTGGCCACGCTGCTCGGCTCGGGCGTGACGCTTGTTTCCGCGCTGGATTTCATCGCAGGCTCCACGCGCCGGCCCGGCCTGAAGGCCGCGCTCACGCGAGTCAATGAAGCCCTGCGCGCGGGCGACGTTTTCTCGGAGGCCCTGACGCGCGAGACCGCGGTATTCGACCGCGCCGCAGCGGGCATGATCAAGGCGGGCGAGGCGGGCGGGACCCTCGAATCCGTGTGCTCGGAACTGGCCGCTTCTTACTCCCGGCGCGCCGAGGCCCGCAGCCAGTTTTTTCAGGCGCTGACCTATCCTGCCGTTGTCGCGTGCTTCGGCGTGCTCACCGTGCTTGTGCTGCTCCTTTTCGTGATCCCGAAGGTCGGCACGGTTTTCGAAGCCTGGGACACGCCGCTTCCTTTGATGACGCGGCTCCTTCTCGCCGCCAGCCGGTTCATGCGCCACGGCGGATTTCTCGCGGTGCTGATTCCGTTCGCGGCGCTGCCGCTTCTGGCGCGGTTCAAGAAGCTCAGCCTCATGCCTTTTCTGATTTCGATCGCGCAAAAAACGCCTTTCCTGAAAGACCTTTTCTCCCTCGGCGATTTCGTGCGCCTTATGCGCACCTGGGGCATGCTGCTCCGAAGCGGCGTGCCCATCCTGGAAGCGATCCGTTCGTCCCGCGACGTGGTCGCGAGCGATTCCCTGCGCGCGTCGCTTGCCGCGGTCTCGGAAAAAATCCTGCGCGGCGAACGGCTGCAGGAGGCCCTGCAGCACGAAGACTGGCTGCCGGACCTGGCCAAGCATTTCCTGCGCGTGGGCGAGGAGACCGGAACGCTGGACGGCGCTTTCGACAAGATCGCGCGTTTCTATGAACGCCAGCTCGCGGCCAAACTCAAAATCGTTTCCACGCTGGTGGAGCCGGCGCTCATCCTGCTCGTGGGCGTGAGTGTGGGTGTCCTCGTCATCAGCATGCTGCTTCCGATTTTTGAGATGAGCCTGGCGGTGAAATAAATGAAGGCGCTTCCTTTTTTTCTCGCGGCCCTGTTTGCCTGTCCCGCGGCCTGGGCGCAGGCCCCCTGGCAGGAGATCAAGAGCGACCACTTCATTGTGTATTCGGCGACGGGCGAGCGCACGTTCATGGACCAGGTCGCGGCAAAGTCCGAGCTTTATTACGACGCCATCGCCAACTGGCTGGGTTACGCGCGCCGCGACGGTTTCTGGACCTGGGACGGCCGCTGCAAGATTTACGTGTACGGCTCGCGCGAGCATTACCTCGGCGAAACGGGGCAGGCCGCCTGGTCGAACGGCGCCGCGGTGCTGGAACGCCGCATGATTTTGTCGTTCCAGGAAGCTCCGGGCTTCCTGGATTCGGTGCTGCCGCATGAGCTGGCGCATCTCATCTTCCGAGATTTCGTGGGGGGGAAGGGGCGCATCCCGCTGTGGCTGGACGAAGGCGTGGCCATGGCGCAGGAAAAAGACAAACGGAAAGAATTCGACGTCTGGATCGCGAAGATGATCGCGGAAAAGAAATGGATTCCGATGGAGACGTTCATGAAGGTCGGCAATCTGCAGGAGACCCCGGGCGATGAGGCCGTGATGTTTTACGCGCAGGCGCAAAGCGTGGTACGGTTTCTCCTGGAAGGTTACGGCTCGGAGCGGTTCGCGGGGTTTTGCCGAAGCCTCCGGGACGGGGACACGCCGCAGGACGCGCTCGCGAAAAATTACCCGCAGGATTTTCCCACGCTCCAGGCGTTCGAGGGCAAGTGGGCGGCTTCGGCCGTGCCGGCAGCCGCATGAAAAATTCGAGCCGGGGCTTCACGCTTGTCGAGATCCTGATCGTGTTCGCGCTCGTGGCGACATTCGCGGCGCTCGCGGTCGCGGGCTTTTCCCGTTTTTACAATGAGCGCCTTCCGCGCCTGTATGTCAAAGACCTGGCCGGCTACGTGCGCTACCTGCAGTTCAAGGCGATCGAAGACGGCAAGATTTACCGCATGACCGTGGACAATGACACCGGCGTGAGCACGGCCTCCAAGCCGAATGCGAAAAAAGATTTCGAGCCGCTGCGCGACGCGCTGTCCCGGCGGTTCCAGAAAAAAGGGGAATTCGCGGTCGTGCTCGGCGAGGGACATGAAGTTTATTTTTTTCCGGACGGCACCGTGACGCGTAACGCCGTCACCGTGTCACGGAACGGCGGCGAAATCGCGACGCTCCAGATCAAGAACCGCCTTGGCGCTTTGGAGATTCATTATGCTTCGTGACGCGCGCGGCAGCATTTTGTTCGAGACCTTCGTGGCGCTCATGGTGCTTTCGGTGGGCGTGACCGGCTCGCTCCGGCTTTTCGGCCAGGCGCTCCAGGCCAGCGACCGCAACCGGCAGCAGGCCGAATCCAAACAGTTCCTGGACGAGCTGCTGTTCTCGGTGTTCGCGGGTATCGACGAGGGCGTGGTTCCCGAGCACGGCGAAGAGAAGGCGACGGACCTCGGCGAAGACGGCCTGAAGGCCCGCGTCCGGCTGGTTCCGCTCGGTGTCGAGAAAACGAAAGCGCAGGAAGTGCCCAAAGGCGGCCACGGCGAATACGGACGCCTGGTCATGAACGTCGAAAACGGGTCGGGCCAGAAAGTTTTCCAGGCCGAGACGGTCATCCGCCAGCAGAGCGCGGCGAAATGAAAAATCAAAAAGGGTTCACACTCATCGAAGTCCTGATCGCCATGGTCATCGTGGCGGTGATCCTGGCAGGCCTTGTCGCGAGTTTTCAGACCGGCCTGGCCGCGTTCAAGCGCTCGGAAGATTACCTGGCGGCGGGGCGCGAACGGGAAGTCTTTTACCTTCAGCTCGAGCAGGAACTGCGCAACGCCGTGCCGGTTTCGCTTTATCCGTTCCTGGGGCGGCCGGACCGGATTTCCTTTCCGGCGCGGCTGCGGCGCTACACGCCGAAAGGCCCGGAAGAAGGCCTTTACCTGATCGAATACCAGTTCCGGAATGGGCAGCTCATGCGGCGGGAAACGCCGCTGAAAAAAGAAGGCCTGAGAGAAACGGAAGCCGCGGCCGAGACGCTGTTCGAAGGGCTGCGTGAAGGGCGCTTTTCTTTTTTGACGCTCGCCGAAAGCGGGCCGGCGCGGTGGAACGGCGCCTGGGGCGGGGATATTTATCCCGGGCTTCCGCGCGGCGTGCAGGTGGAACTTTCCGGCGGTTCGTTCGGCGGACGGGGCGGGCACAAGACCCTCCTGCCGCAGGGAGTGTTGGGAATCCAGACATGAAAAATAACAGAGGCAGCGTTTTGATCGTCTTTTTGTGGGTGATGGCTGTCCTCGGCGTTTTCGCTGTGAGCGTGGCGACGCGCGCGCGCCTGGCCGCGAAAATCGAGGGCACGGAGAACAACCGTTTCCAGCGTTCCTGCGATTATCTCGCCGCCGTGAATCTGGCGCGCCAATTCATCGAAGCCGACGAAGAGCCCGAAGTGGATTTTGCCCGGGATTCCTGGTACGGCGTGCCCCAGGGATTCGCAAAGATGGATTTCGGCGGGCGTTTCAGGCTGACGATCACGGACGAAGAAAGCAAGCTGGACATCAACAGCGCGCCCGCGGAAGTCCTGCGGAAGTTTTTCGATCTGCTCCGCGCCAAAGGCGAGAAACTCGTCACGCCTTCCGCGGACCTGGCCGCGGCCATTGCCGCGTGGCGCGGCACGGGCCTGGGCGGCTTCGGCCGGTCCACCTCAGGCTTCAAGCACAAGGGCGCGGCTTTCGAAAGCCTCGAGGAGCTTTATCTGATCCAGTACATCACGCCCGGAGACGTTGAAATCCTCCGGCCTTATCTCACGGTTTACGGGCCGGGCACGGCCGGACCCTTCCGCGTCAACCTGAACACCGCGCATCCGCTCATCCTGGAAGCAATTATCGCGACCCACAACTCGGGCGATTTCAGCAAGAAGATGCTGCTGCAGAAAATCCTCGAATTCCGTTCCGCCAAAACCACGGTGCAGGGGAATTCGTTCCCGCAGGTTTTCCGCAGCGAAGACCTGGAAGCCTCCGCGCTGATTACGAGACTGCGCCTCACGCCGTCGGTCGACATGCTCGCCCTGGCCGGGGCTTTCGTCCAATCCGCGACCGTGGATTCCCATTTTTTTGACGTAAGCGTTTTGTCCACGCTGCCGGGCACGGAGTCCTATGAAATGGAAGCGGTGCTCGGCCCGCGTTCCCGCAGCGCGCTGTCGGGCCTTGTTCCGCTCGATATCCTTTCCTGGCACGAAGGCCTTCTCGTCCTGCCGGCGGGGAGGGCGTCGTGAACCGCGCGTTTTTTTCCGGGCTCCAAGATATGCTTCAGGACCTTCCGGTCCTGCGCCGTTTTGCCCACGGCCTTTCCGAACGGCCGAGGATGCGCGCGGTCAGCTTTTTTTCCGCCGGGCGCCTGGATGTGACGGTTTTCGGCGCGGGAGACGCGCCGTCGCGCGAGTCCATTCCCGTTCCGGAATCGCCGTCGCAGGAGGACCTTCAAAAGGCGCGCGAAAAAATCGCCGGTTTCCGGCAGGAGCAGGGCACGTGGATCCACGTGATTCCGCGCCAGGCTGCGTTCGTGAAGACCTTCAGCCTCGAGGCCCGCGAAGGCGAATCGAAGGAAGCCGCGGTCCTGCGCCGCGTGCGCGAGGAAATGCCGCATCTGGCGGACGAAATCCTTTATCACGTCGCGCTGCAGGAAAACGGAACGCCGGGGCAGGAAGCGCTCCTCTTCGGGATCGCCAAGGCCACGCTCGAAGAGCAGCTTCGCAGGCTGGAGAGCCTGGGCGTTGTTCCGGATTCGGTCATGCTTTCCACGGAGCTTTTGCTTTGGCTTTATCAAAATGATCCCTCGCGCCGGGAAGAAGACAAGAACGTGCTGCTCGTGCACGACGCCGCGCGCCAGATCGAAGTGCTTTATGTCGACCGCGGCGCGCTCGTGCAAAGCCGCTGGTTCGGCAAGGAAGCGGACGAGCCCGCCGCCGCGGCCGCGGTGCTGCAGACCGCGCAGGAAGCATTCCAGCGCGAATGGCGCCGGGTGCCGGAAAAAACGCTGGTGCTCGGGAATGAATCCCGAGGCGGTTACGGCGGTATTCCCTGCGAAGGTTTCGGAGGCGAAGGCCCGGACGAGGCCGCGCTCGGAAGCGCCGCGCTGAAAGCGTTCGCAAGCGGCGCCGTGTTCGATTTCACGCCCGCGTCCTGGGAAGACCGCCGCCGCCGGAGCAGGACCGGCCGGGAAAAAACGCGCTTTGCCGCGCTGCTCGCGCTTTTCGCCGCCTCCTGGCTTGTCCTTTCGGCAAGCCGCGCGGCCGGACTCGCGCTCGAAACCGCGTGGCTCGGCGTGCGCCAGGCCCCGGTCTCCGCGTCCGTGCGGGAATTGAAAAACCTGCGCTCGCAGGCCCTGAAAGCCGCGCGCTATTCCCGCAAAAAAACTTCGCCGCTCCTGATTCTCGCGGGGCTGCGCGCGGCCGCGCCGCAGGGACTGATTCTCCAGAGCCTGGCCTACGACGAGGCGAAAGCCGTGTTTTCGCTGAAAGGCGAAGCCGTGGCCGAAAATCTGATCCAGGATTTTCTCGCCGGCCTCCAAAAGCAGCCGGGCTTCGAGAAGATGACGTTGGAGCGCCTCGAATCCTCTTCCGACGACCGCGGCAGGATTTTTACGTTCGAAATCGAGGGCCATTTGAAAAAGGAAAAGCCATGAAGACTTCTCTACCTTCCTTTTCTTTTCTGAGGCAAGCCGGTGACCAGAAATTCCTGCTGCTCGCGGCCGCTCTTTTTGCCGCCGCGTTTGCCTTTTCCCGCGTCGAGGCCGGGCTGGAAGTAAGGCGCGACCTCGCGCGTCAGGACTACAGCACGGACCTGGAGCTTTCCAAGAACGGCGACAAGCATCGCGCCGTTTACAGCGAGATCCTGAACAAAACGCCGCTGCCTTCGGGCAAGCGCCTGGAGCGCAACGAATGGATCCGCACGACCCAGGACATGATCAACCGCCACAATCTTCTCCTGTCCGAACTCGCGCCTTCTGAAGAATCCGGACAGGAAATTCTGGCGCTCGAATTCGAAGGCACGATGACCGACGTGGCGGGCTTTCTCTACGAGCTCAAAGACTCGGCCGGCTGGACCTACGTCTCGAATCTGGAAGTGACGCGCCAGGACGGCGAAAACACGGTCCGCGCATCCGTGAAACTGTCGCAAAAATAGCAAGGTAACCGTCAGGATGGACGGGGACATGGCGTGGATAGGGACAGGTCTTTAGACCTGTCCCAAAGGCGTGATGCATGAGGCCGGTTGCATTCATGTAAACCTTTGAACGTTTGAAGGGATGAAATAATGTTAAAGAAAATAAAAGAATTCAGACTGGGTGAGGCGCTGGTGGAAAAGGGCTGGGTATCCGGCGCTGCTCTGGAAGACGCGCTCGAGAGCCAGAAAAAAACAGGCGAGCTCCTGGGCCAGGTCCTGCTCCGCGAGGGAGGACTCCCGGAAACGCGGCTGCTCGAGATGCTGGCCGAGCAATGGGGCCTGCAATGCGTGGACCCCGCGCTTTACGACGTGCCGCGCGCGGTGCTGGAAAAGGTGCCGGCCAAATTCGTCCATCACTACGGTGTTTTCCCGCTGGAATTTTCGGGCGGCGTCCTGCACCTGGCCGCGAGCAGTCTCGCGCATTTCGAATCCGTGCAGGAGCTCGGCGCGATCCTGGGCGCGGAAATCAAAGTCTCGTTCGCCGAGCAGGCGAAGATCGCGGAAGCCATCGAGAAAAATTATGGCATCGGCGCGTCGGTCGTGGAAAAACTCGTGGCCGGCAAGAGAACCGAGACTGCGGCGGGGCGCCTTGAATCCGATAAGGTCGAGGCCGTCGACACGGCGAGCGGCGAAGGCTCGGTCCGTGAGCTGGTGAACATGCTGCTGCTCGACGCGAAACAAAAACGAGCGAGCGACATCCACCTCGAGCCTTTCCAGGGCGAGCTGGTGCTGCGCTACCGCATCGACGGCGTGCTGCAGGAAACGAGCGTGCCGGAAGCGATCCGTCAGTTCCACGGCGGCATCATCACGCGCATCAAGATCATGGCGCAGCTGGACATCGCGGAACGCCGCGTGCCGCAGGACGGCCGCATCAAGATCCGCGCGGGGAACGAAGAACTCGATCTTAGAATTTCGCTTCTGCCCACCGCGTTCGGCGAGGCGCTTGTCATCCGCATTCTTTCCCCGGCCCGTCTGCTGAATCTGGGCGGCATCGGCCTCGGCGCCGCGCACCTCGGAGCCATGCGCGAATTGATCGACCGGCCGCACGGCATCATCCTTTTGAGCGGCCCCACGGGAAGCGGCAAGACGACCACGCTCTACGCGGCGCTCAGCGAAATCAATACCGAAGTACGCAAGATCATCACCGTGGAAGACCCGGTCGAATACCAGCTCCGCGGCATCATCCAGATGCAGGTGCATCCCAAGATCGGCCTCACGTTCGCGAGCGGCCTGCGGCACATGCTGCGCCACGACCCGGACGTCATGATGATCGGCGAAATCCGCGACGCGGAAACCGCGGAGATCGCGGTGCGTTCCGCGCTGACCGGCCATCTTGTTTTCTCCACGCTCCACACCAATGACGCGCCCGGAGCGGTGGCGCGCCTGACCGATCTCGGCGTGGGCCCGTACCTGGTTTCGTCCAGCCTGAACGCGGTCATTGCGCAGCGCCTCGTGCGTGTCCTGTGCCCGTTCTGCCGGGAAAAAATCCCGGCTTCCGAGATCCGCCTTCCCGAAGGCGCGCGTGAGGAATTCAAGCAGGGGCCGTTTTACGAAGGCCGCGGCTGCGATTCCTGCCGCGGCACGGGCTACATGGGCCGCAGCGGCATCCATGAGCTGATGCTCGTCGACGATGAAGTCCGCGACCTGATGGTCCAGAAAATTCCGGCTTCGGAATTGCGGCGGCAGCTCGTCCGCAAGGGCATGAAGACGCTGCTGGAAGACGGCCTCGAAAAAGCGCGGCAGGGGACCACGTCGCTGCGCGAAGTCCTGCGCGTTGTCCGATAAACCTTACATAAATGACAGCGGAATGCGTGTGTTCAAAAAAATCGACACGCCTTTTTGTGCGCCGCACGATGCGTAAATTTTTATGAAAAGCTGATTTTTCCAGTCCCGCGGCGACGGGTCTTATGATAAAATTTTGCGACTCTCTGCCATCCACTCAGCCTGAGTCGGATTTACAAATTCCTTTTCCCGGAGTTCTTCATGTTCGCTTCAAAACGTCTTACTCATGCCGTTCTGACCGGAATGGCGCTCTGGCTTTTTTCGAGCGCGCACGCTTCCGCCGCCGTTCTTGATTTCGAAGGTCTGGCCGATTTCACTCCCGTGACGAATCAGTACGCGGGGCTCGGCGTCACGTTTCAAAACGCGACGGCCGGTGTCATTCCTCCCGACGGCACGCTGAACGAAATCGATTTTCCGCCGACTTCCGGCACCACGCTCATCACGAACGAAATCGACTTGGACAACGACGGGTTTCCGGACGTCACCGGCCCCATGACGATTACCTTCACGCCGTATCCGTATCTCAACGTCGGAGGTTACTTCACGTACGCGGACTTCGGCCAATCCGGCGATCCGTTGACGCTTTCGGCTTTCGGCCCCGGCGATCCTCTGAATCCGCTGGCCACGCTCACGCTTTTCGAAAACCTGGGAAGCCCGCAGCTCCTGTCTTTTTCCGGGATTGGCCCGATTTCGTCGCTTCTCGCGTCGGGCGGCCAGGGCAGCAACTTTACGCTCGATAATTTTACGTTCACCGGGCGCTTCGCCCCAGGCGGTTCGCTGGTTCCGGAACCTTCGTCCCTGATTTTTTTGACTCTTGGATTGGCGGCTCTGGGCATGGGCTCAAGGCTTAAAAGCAATCGTTAACCCGTAAACGACCGAGATCCTTTTGCGAGTCCGTCTTCATTTCCCCCGCGGTGGTGGTTTCAAACGGGCCATTTCTTTTTTCACCGTCCTCCTTTTCACCGCGACTTCTCTTCTCGTCGTTTCTCCCGCGGAGCTTCTGGCCGCGCCTTCTGTCGGCTCACCCATCGCTTCGCCGTCCAGCCTTGTCTCGAACGTCGCGACCCAGCTTACCGTGACGACCCAGATTACGACCGCGGCGGGGGATCCGAACGTCATCAAGACGAGCGTCTACCTTTATAAGCTCGACGCGCAGAACCGCATCGTGCGCACCTACGGTCCCATGAAAGACGACGGGACGGGCGGCGACGCCGTCGCCAACGACAACAAATTCACGTTCAAGGGGCCTTTCACGGAAACCGCGCCGCTGCGCCTGCAGACGTCCGCGGCTTTCGAGCGCGTGGTCCGCCGCGTTTATTCGCCGGTCGTGGTCGTGCCGATTTCGACGAACAACCCGCCGCCGGTTTTCACGTCGACGGCGGTCACGACGGCAACCAAGCAGCTCGGCTACCTTTATGAGATGACGGCTTCCGATCCCAACGATGCTCCGGAGACGCTGGTCTTCTCGCTGGTCAGCGGGCCCGCGGGTGCCGAAGTTTCCGGGCACAGCCTGACCTGGGTGCCTGCCGATGATCAAAACGGATCGTTCCCGGTCGTGGTGAAAGTGGCGGATCCTGCGGGCGCCTCGGCCACGCAATCCTTTAATATCGCGGTGCAGGACCTGAATCTACCGCCGACGATCGAGTCCGTTCCCGCGACCTCGGCCAGGGCCGGCCAGGAATTTCTTTACGACGTCGACGCCTTTGATCCCGAAGGCAAACCGCTGCGGTTTTCGCTGCAGTCCGCGCCGCCTACGGGGATGACGCTGGATCCGGCCACGGGCCTGCTCCGCTGGACGCCCGGCACGGCGCAGACCAAAAAAATCACGGTCGATGCCACGGACCCGGAAGGCGCTTTCGACGAGCAGAGCTTCAACCTCACGGTTTACGACGGCACGCCGCTGCAGCTCACTTCGCCGAAAGGCACGTATCAGGTCAAGGCCGGCGAAACTTTGACTATTCCGCTGCAGGCCAATCTTCCCAAGGCGCTTTTCTCGGCGGACCCGCTGCCGGACCATTCGGAGGTCACGCCTCCGTCTTTTATCTTCAAGCCGGACGGCGGGCAGGCCGGGACGCACACGGTCCTGTTCGAGGCCAGAGCAGGGGAACAGCACGTCGGCAATGTCGTGACGATCAACGTCATCAAGGACGCGGCCGTGAACGCGGCGCCGCAGCTCGCGGCCATTCCGGCCCAGAGCGTCAACGAAGGCGCGTCGCTTTCGTTTGTCGTCAGCGCGACCGACCCGGACGGCGACCCGCTCACGTTTTCGGCGCCCGGCCTTTCGCTGCCGAACGCTTTCTTCAGCCAGGTGACGCAGCAGTTCATTTTCAATCCGAGTTACCAGCAGGCCGGCGTTTATCCGGTCACGTTCCAGGTCTCAGACGGCATCGAAACCTCGCAGACCGTCGTGGCCATCACGGTCAAGGACGTGGCGCCGCCCACGACGATCCTCAAACTCGTGGTCGACAAGACTCCGAACCCGACCTTCAACGCGGCGCTGCCCATCACTGGAAATGTGACGGGACAGCCCGGGCTGCCGCCGCCTCCCGAAACGCTGCGTTTCGTGACGGGACTGAGCCCGGCTTTTACCGCCGCCGGCGAAACCAAGCAGATCGACATCACCGCCACCGGCACGGATTTCAAACAGGAAACCACGTCGGCCTCGTTCGGCGAAGGCGTCGCGGTGCAGACGCTCGAAATCCTCTCGCCGGTCACGGCGCGCGCGACAGTCAAGGTCGACGGCAACGCCGCGTCCGGCCCGCGCGAAGTGAGCATGACCGACAACGGCCTCGACGTTCCGTCGCTTGTCGCGTTCTCGGTCGGCGACGGCGTGACTTCGGTCAGCGGAAAAGTCATCGACGTTTTCACCACGCAGCCGCTCGCGGGCGCGAAAGTCACGATCAACGGCACCGCGTTTTCCACGACCACCGGCGCGGACGGAAAGTTCAATCTCGTCAACGCGCCGACGGGCGACCATACGCTGCTCATCCTGCGGGACAATTACACGGTCGGCAAAGTCGACCTGACGCTCGGCGCGGGCCAGGCGCTCGACCTCGCGGACCCGATCGGCCTCAAGGCCCTTGCGGTGCCGTTCAGCCTCGGCGGTTCGCTGCCGCGCGCGGCGACTCTCGCCAGCGTGCTCGACCGCGGCGTGACCAACAAGAATGGAAATCTGACGCTGGAAGAGGCGCGGGCCGTCGTGCAGGACACGCTCCTCGCGGTCGGCGGCATCGAAGCCGGCGTCCTCGACGAATCCGGCGCGCAGCTGAATCCCAAGATCAAAGGCTTCGGCGATCTTTCGCTGACCCAGGACGGCGTCACTGCGCAGGCCAACTCCCTCATCCACGGCGAAGTTTTCACGCTCGAAGAATTCCATTCGGTTCTTGCCGGGGCCTTTTCTTTCCCGCTGGGATTTACGCTCGAAAATTTCATCCAGGGCCTGCAAAAAGCCGTCGACGAAGCTTGGGCCGACCCCTCGAATCCGGATTCGGCCATGGCGATTGTCCTTTTCAATGAAGGCACGGGACTGCAGGCCACGGCGCCCGTCCTGACCGCGGGCACGCGCCTGAACCGCTTCCAGGTGTTCCTGCTTTCCACCAGCTTCCTCGTCTACAATCAGACGGCACTCGCCAATTCCGTGGATGAAATGCTCAAAGCCAACAACATCGACGCGGATGCGCTCATGCCGCCGCCGCGTTTTCCGCCTCCGGCTGGAGGCGCTTCGTCGGGCGGCAGCGGGGGAGGCGGCGGGCTCGGCGGCCTCGGACTGGTGATGCTCAATT
Source organism: Verrucomicrobiia bacterium (assembly GCA_035495615.1). Classification (NCBI taxonomy): domain Bacteria; kingdom Pseudomonadati; phylum Verrucomicrobiota; class Verrucomicrobiia; species Verrucomicrobiia bacterium. The sequence continues at coordinate 27,139 of DATJFP010000089.1, forward strand.
TCGGAATGCCCGATGCGAATGCCCAGGCCGCGCCCAACAACGATTCCTGCAAGAACACGGCCCAGATTCCCTGCAACATCGGCGACCTCAGCGCGCGCCGCACGTTCACGAAGGTTTACCGCCAGATCGGCGCGAACGCGATCGCCGAAGCGAATACGGGCGGGCTTTTCAGCGCTTTCATCGCCATGGCGATGCAGGCCTTTATTGGCTTCACGATCGGCATGACCGGCGGCGTCGCCGGCGCGGTCGGCGGGGCCCTGGTCGTCGCGGCCGCTTACGCCGCGGGCAGCGCGGCCATTCTTTTCAACAAGCTGGTGATGGGCTGGTACGTGGCGCTGGTCGCGGCGAGTTTCGAGCCGCCTCCGCCGGAAGGCCGCAATTCGGCGCTCGACGACAACGGGAATTACGTCATCAATTTCAACCGCAGCCAGGCCGAGTTCAACCAGCCGAAGGAAAATCCGCCCAATACCCTGCATAAAGACCTGGCGTATCATCTCTACCGCTTCCCGAGCTGCGCGCCGCCGAATTTCGGCCAGGCGGAATTTATCCCCATCGAGGCCAAGGCCGATCCGTCGAGCCCTCAGAATGAGAAGGATCCGCCCACCGGCCCGCTGCGTTTCGTGGTGCCGAAAGCCATGCTGAAACCCGGCCGCAATCATTTCCGCATCCGCAGCTTCCAGCACCTCAAAAATGCAAAGCAGCCGCTCGTCGAGGGCATGGAACTCTTCGACAGCAACGAGGACGGCCTGCTGACGCTCGACGAATTCCAGCGCGGCGGTTTCGGCAGCCATCTGGCGTTCAATCCTCTGGACAAGAATGCCGACGGCAAGCTGGACGCGGCGGAATTCGCCAAGGCCCGGAGGCCGGACAATCTTCCCCAGTCGGTGGATCTCGGCGGGGGGCTGCCGCAGAAAAATGTCAGCGTCGCGATGGGAAGCATCGACATCACCGCCGACAAGTACAAGCAGCGCCTGCCGGAGGTGAGGGACAATATCCGCCAGACGGTCTATGACGACGAAATCAAGGAAGTGAACCAGAACCTCGCCAACTTGCGCAAGGCGCAGGCGCAGCTCGTCATGCCGGACAAGCCGTTTTTTGACGAAAACGTCAATGCTTTCAAGCTGACCAAGGACATCACCGATGCCGCCGAAAGGCAGGCGCTCCAGACGCTCTCGGTAAAAGGGGGCGACGCCAACGCGCAGGGCAAGGTGAAGGCCGGGCAGGTGGCGAAGCAGATTTTCCAGAAATATTACGGCGTGGATCCCACGGCCGCGCAGGTCAAGCTCGTGGAAGAAACGTTCGAGACCTACCGCCAGGTCAAGGTCGAGCGCGCCAATTTCGAATCGCAGTACGACGCCTTGCGGGATTTTACGCAGAAGGTCTATGCGGTGCAGCGCGGCGAATCCCCCGAAGAAACGGTGAACTTGCCCACGCGCCGTTTTCCGGACCGCTTCGGTGTCGCCGAAACCAAGCCCTTTACGATTACGCCCGCGAATGCCGATGCCGCCGAAGAAGCGCTCCGGCAGAACCACACTTTCGAGTTTGCCGTCAACCGCAAGAGCGATCCGATTACGAGCGCCGGCCTTGTTTTCGAAGGCGGAGCCTCCAGCCTCGCGCCCGGCGGCCAGGCCGAAGACGAGGCTTTTTTCCCGCGCCGCGCGGGTGCCGACCTGAACATCGGCAACGTGAATTACGAGCTCATGCGCGAAGGCATGAGCCTGAAGACGGGCTTGTCGAACACGGAGCTCGACACGGTCATGGGAACTTTCAAGTCGGACATCACGGAAACCGGCCTCCGTTCGCAGGCGCTGCCGCAGGAGATCGAGAACGAGGAATTCCGCCTCCGCAACCTTCAGAAGCTGGGCGAGCTGTCGCGGCCGCTGCCGTCCACGGAATTTCCGCCGGGCGTTTCCAGCACGGCGCCTAAGATCGACCGTCCGGCGGGCCTCAGTCCTGTTTTCGAAGGCGGCGTGAACGGCATCGTCGGCACGGGCGGCGCCGTGCTCGGGCATTCGACGACGCTCGTCACGTTCATGGACAGCATCAAGGTGCTGGGCAGCGAATTTTCCGAGTCGTGCTTCGAAACCGGCTCTTCGGCCGCGGCCCCAACCGAAATTTTTCCTCCGCCCATCGAACCTTATCCGTTTTTCGGGCAGGCGAACGCGGTCATCCGCGCGTTCAAGATCAGCAGCAAAGACGGCGTCTTCGCCGTGGAGTATCCCGGCGAACACGAAGTGCGCATGGTGGCCGGCACCGGGTTTCCTCCGGGCGGCCTGACCACGGATTTCCTGGGGCGCCTGTATTCGGTCAACATGGCCAGCGCCGAGAAGTTCGGAGGACGCATTTTCCGCTTTACGATCAACAGTACCACCGGCCGCGGCCAGTTCCCGCTGACGCGCGAACTCATGGGCGCCATCAATTATTATTCGATGATGATCCAGCTTGCGCGGCCGGCCAATCCCGTCGCGCTCGTCGCGGGCTCTTCCTATCTGACACAGTCGGAAACCGGGACGCTCGTCACGACCAACGACCTCTACGCGGCGGACTTCGACATCATCGACGGCCGGAAGCGCATCTTGAAAATCTACACCAGCCTGGCCGACACCAAGCCCAGCTATTACGCGGAATCCAAAGGAAACCGCAACCACCTCGTCGGCCAGGACATCGTCGTCGACGCGCGGCTCCAGCTTACGGGGCCGACCGACATGGTCATGGGCCCGGACCCGGACAATCCGGTCGCGCAGACGGGCGGCGACAAGATGATCCTGATCTCCGACGAAAACACCATTTATGCCGTCTTGCGCACGGGCGCGTCGGAAAACTACACGCTGGTGCCGGTCATCAGCCAGTTCGGCCGGCGCTGGTCGGGCATGGCCTTTGACAAACAGGGGCGTTTTTATTTTGCCGATTTCGAACGCGGCGACATTTACATGATGACCTGGGACAAGCTGCGCGCGGCGGTCCTGGCGAGCAAGCAGAGCGGACAGGCGTTCATCGACGACGATATCCGGATGGCTCAAAACGCTTACCGCATTGCCGCGAATCTGGTGCAGCCGGGCGACATCGAGCTCGAGAGCTTCTCGATGCATCCGCAGTCGGTCCTTTACGTTTCCACTTACGGCGGGGTGCTGCCGCTTCCGCTGCCGATCGTGGGACGCCTGAACCTGCTGCAAGACGCGGTGATCAAACGCTACAGCGTGGAAGACAAGATCGAAAAAGACGGGATCGCGGACACCTTCCGCATCGTGCCGAGTAAGGACGACCTGGCGTCCATGCGCTCTATCGTGCGCATCAAGGTGACCGACGCCGCGGGCCAGGAAACGTGGCAGGAGCGTTCGATCGTGCTTTCGTCGACCGGCGCCACCATTTTGACGGAGGCTGTCACCTGATGAGGACGCGCCTCTTCCACAAAAAATTTGCCGCTTTGCTGGGCGCGTGGCTTTTCCTGGCTGCTGCGCCGGCCTTTGCCGCGCAGATCACGCTCACCGGCGATGCCCAGAAGGGGCCTCTGACGACGGGCGATGACGGCAAGTTCACGCTCGTCAACGTGCCGCTGCGCAGCAACAGCGTGAACCGCTTCAAGGTGACGGCCAAGGACGGCAGCCAGGAGCAGAGCCAGGAAGTCCTGATCACGCAGATCAGCCTTCAGTCGGTCGTGGTTTCCAAGATCAAGTCCACGCCGCTCACGGTGCAGCAGATCGAGCAGCTGGTCAATGACGGCGTGATCGATATCGACGATCCGTCCAACTTCAACGTTTCCGTTTTTCAGATCGTGCTCACGATCGGCGGGCGCGAAGTCGGCATCGACGTTCCCATGGTCCGCGGCCTTCAGGAAGACATGGGGGAAGAAGACGTGGCGCCCAAGAGCGACCCGGGCGACGGAAGGTCGAACCCCAATCCGCCGGAAGTCGTGGTTTTCGAAGTCGAGCCTCCGCCGATTCCGGGCCAGCCGCCCGCGCCGCCGATTCCCGGCGTCCTCATCATCGAAGGCCGCATCAAGACGCTCAAGGAATTTTACAGCGTGCGCCTGCTCCTCATGAACACCTCCGGCATTTTCACGCTGCATGACGTGACCGCCAACATCGAATTTCCGGACGGCGGGCTTTCGAGCACGCTCCCGCAGGACGGCATCGTGCAGTTCGGTGACATCCTGCCCGGCGACGGGGAAACGCCCGGCCAGAAAGAGCGCGAATTTATCATCCGCGGCGACGAGATCGGCGTGCGCGGCGTGAAAGTCAATTTCGGCGGCACCATCATCGGCGGCGGCATTCCGGACGACGTCATCATTCCGTTCAACGGCAGCGCGGACACGACGGTCGAAGTCAAAGGCCCGCCGGAATTCCGCGTGCAGGTCATCCATCCGCCCGCGGTCGTCCAGGACGTGCCGTATGAGCTTATCGTCGACATCCAGAACGTGGGCGATACGCCCGCGCTTTACACCAGTTTCGAGCTCGACGTGGGCGCGGACGGAAACCTGGTCGACTGCACGTACGACGAAGCGCTGGGCAATCCCGTGTGCCTGCCGATCGTAGGCAGCGCCGTGCGCAACATCGGGCACCTGATGCCCGGAGAATCGACGCGGCAAAGCTTCATGATCAACCCGCACGTCACCGGCCCGATCACGTCCTGCATTGCCGTAGCCGACCAGAACATCGACCTGCAGGTCCATGTCGGCAACCAGGGGTGTATCGTGGGGCAGAGAAGCATCGCCAAATCCCCGGACGGAATCCCGACGATGTCGGTCCTTCCGGCCGCCAACGCGCTCGGCGTGGGCATCGACGCGCCGGTCGTCGCGATTTTCAACGAAAAGATGAACGAAAGCACGATCAATCTCTCGACGATCCAGGTGCTGGACGACCAGGGAGCCGCGGTTCCGGGCAACTTGCGCATCGTGCCTCTGGGCGACCACACGGCCGCGATCTTCCAAGTGCTCGACGGCATCACCAACCGTTGGAAAGGCAACACGACTTATACGATCCAGATCAGCGACAACATTTTCGATCTCCAGGGCAACAAGCTCGTGAGCCCGTGGACCAGCGAATTCACGACGACCGACCCGACCAACGACATCACGCCGCCCACGGTGACGCTCTCGATCGAGCCGCCGGTGAATCCGTCGCAGGTCCTGCCCGGCCAGATCATCCGGCTGAACGCCTACGCTTCCGACCAGGGCACGCACGTCGCGCGCGTGGAGCTGCGCATGCAGGACACGGACGATGCCGTCCCTGCTTACGAGCTGATCGACCAAAAAACCGTTTTCCCCGAACAGAGCGGCCCGATTATTTTCTCCGTGGACTCCGCGAACCTGACCCCCGGCCACATTTATCAGTTCAAAGCCACGGCCTTCGACAACGTGGGCAACAGCCAGAACGCGACGATCGCCGCGGTCATCGCGCAGAACGCGGCCGCGCCGACGGTCCAACTGCCGAACGATCCCGCGGCCCCCGTCCTGTACGGCATTTCACTCACGCTCGTCCCGGAAAATCTGACCGGCGGCGTCAAGCAGGTCGATTATTATCTCGACGCCGCGTCCACTCCCTTTGCAACGCTCACGGTTGCGCCTTACTCGGTGACCGTGGACACGCTCGGCAAAACCCTCGGCGCGCACACGATCCGCGCCGTGGCCACCGACGGCCTCGGGCAGACGGGCCAGGATGTTTTCGGCTTCCAGCTCGCGGCCAATCCCAACGAGCCCATCGTGGATTTCGGCGGCGCCATCGACGGGCAGCAATACGTGGTCGGCAAGCCGCTTTCGGTGAACGGCTCCGCGGCCGACCCTACGGGCATCCAGGGCGTCGCTTTCTTTTTGGACAATACGGCCGGAACGCCTGTCGCCCTGTCGACCGAACCCTTTGACCTGGACACCACGGGCCTTTCGCTCGGCAATCACAAACTGATCTTCAAGGCCACGAACAAGGCCGGTGTTTCCAACGATCTCAACGATCCGGACTCGGTCCTCGAATTCAAGGTCGTGGCCGAGCCGCCTCCGGGCCCGCCTCCGGCCGCGCCGCAGGTGACCAACATCACGTTTCCGGTGAACGGCCAGGTGACGCTTACCGGCACGAGCGTGGCCAATGCCCGCATCGACATTTCGAACCTGACCCAGGGCACGCAGGAAAGCATTTTTGCCGACGGCGCGGGAGCTTTTCAAATCGCGCTCGCCGCCCAATCCGGCGACCAGATCCGCCTCATCGCTTTTAATCTGAGCCAGTCGCTGACCGGCAGCAATCCCACGAACGTCGTGGTGCCGGCGGCGCCGGTCCTCGACCACATCACGGTTTCGCCGTCGTCGCGGACCTTCACGGCCGTCAACGATTCCCAGGAGATCACGGTCACGGGTTTTTACGTGGGCGGCGCGCAGGCCAATATCACTTCGCAGGCCACGTTCTCTTCCAATAATACCGCGGTCGCCACCGTGAACGCCGACGGCCGCGTCGCGGACATCGCCAACGGAAATGCCCTGATCACGGCGACAGTCGGCACGAAGACCGCGCAGGTCAATGTGACCGTCAACATCGTGACGCTCACCGGCGTTTCCATCGATCCCACGAGCTTCACGCTTTTCGGCCTGAACAAGACGCGGCAGCTCAGCGTGATCGGCTCTTATTCCAACGGCAGCACGGCGCCGATTCCCGCGGGCAGCGTGGCTTTTGGTTCGACCAACATTGCCGTGGCCGCGGTGAACGCGAGCGGCCTTGTCACTTCCATCAGCACGGGCAATGCCGTGATCAGCGCGTCCGTCGCGGGTTTTGCGCCGGCGCAGACTTCGGTCACGGTCGCTCCGATCGCGCCCACGGGCATCAGCGTGTCGCCGAACGCGATTCTCTTCACCTCGAAAGACGAGACGCGCCAGCTGGACATCACCGTGAATTTCAACGACGGCACGACCGGTTCGCCGCAGAGCGCGGTTGACTACGATTCCGACCACACGGACGTGGCCACGGTCGATGCGAACGGTCTTGTGACCGCGGTCGCGAATGGCGATGCCACGATCACGGTGCAGCATCAGGGCTTTACCGCGGACGTGACGATCTCGGTCGACATCCCCGACGCCACCACGCCGCCGCCGGAGATCACGCAGCTTGACCGCGCGAAAGCCGGCGAAGGGGACATCTTCACGATCTTCGGTAAAAATTTCGCGGCCGTGCCCGGCGACAACCTCGTGCGCGTCAACGGCATCCAAGCCGTGGTCCAGTCCGCGCGCCAGGACGAGCTCGCCGTTGTCGTGCCCGCGGGCGCGACGAGCGGTCCCGTGAACGTCGAAGTGAACGGCAAAGTCAGCAATGACGCCGCGCTGGTCATCTATGGCAGGCTCGCCAAGAGCTTCCTCATCACGCCGGCGGTCGACGTGGCCGCTTCCGCGGGCGCGAAACTGCTTTTGTCCGGCCCGACGATCGACTTCCGCGCGGGGGACAAGGTTTACCTTTCGAGTGCGCCCGACGTGCTCGCGCCGCTCAGTTACACCGGCCAGCTGCGCGCACGCGTGGACGGCGGCGCTTTCTCCAACATTGGAGCTTCGGGCCAGGTCATCGAATTGACCTCGCTGCTCACCGCGGGCAGCCGGACGGTCGACCTCGATCTCGGCGAATCCGCGGGCAGGCACAAGACCGCGGCCATTTATCTCGTGGCCGGCCCGAACAATACGGGCGTGATCTCGGGCTTCCGCAGCATCATGGCCAACGGACAGAGCCGCTCGCAGGCCGTCACGATCCTGAATCTGACCGACCTCGCGGGCAATCCTTATCCGAACGGTTCCAAAGTCGCGGTGACCGTGGAAGCGCACTGCTTCCGCGACCGCAGCACCAGCGGCTGCATCGCTTCGCACGGCGGCTCGATCACGAACGGCGAGGGGAATTCGCCGGACGGATTCGGCCTACGGGTCTTTACCGTGCAGAACCGCCGCATCGACGTGGTCTATGATCCGGGCAGCTCGGCGCCGCTGAACGCCTGGAGCCTGGACATCTCGAACATTCAGGTTCTTCCGGCCAATTCGAACGGCAGCCGGACCTCCGACACGGCGCTGGCCTACACGCCGGTCACGCTGACTTCCTTTGAATCCGTGGGCACGACGCGCAGCCAGACCTCCGTCGTCGCCGACGGCCTGGAAAAAATCTTGACTGTCACGTTCACGGGCGCGCGCGACACCGCGGGCCAGCCCGTTCCCGACGGCACGCCTTTTGTCGTGACCGTGGAGCCGCATTGCTTCCGCGATGCGAGCAACAGCAGCTGCATCGGTTCCGCGGGCGGAAGCCTATTGAGCGGCGATGCTTCGCCGGACGGTTTCGGACTGCGCAGGCACGTCCTTGCCGGCGGGGAGGCCGAAGTCCAGTACAGCCCGGGAGGCACGACGCTTCCTTATCCCAACACGGCCATCGCGAACCTGCAGTTCCTGCCGTCGCGTCCCAACGGTTCGCGCATCGGCGACTATGCGTTCCAGTTCACGCCGGTCACGCTTTCGTCCGCCCAGTCGCCCACGGTCAGCTCCGCATCGTCGGTGTATGCGGACACGGGAGACAACCGCGTGATCGTCACGCTCAGCGATTTCAAGGACTCGCTCGGGAATCCGGTGCCGGATGGAACGAAAGTCGTCGTGACGGCAGAAGCGCACTGCTTCCGCAACGCCTCGGACAATTCCTGCATCGGTTCGGCCGGCGGTGTCATCATCAGCGGCACGAATTCTCCCGACGGCTTCGGCCTCAAGGTCCATGACATCCAGAACGGACAGACCCAGGTGACGTACAGCGCGCTGGGCGTGGGCATGCAGACGCTCAACTCCGGCACGGTGAACGTGCAGGTGCTGCCGTCGAGACCCAACGGCAGCCGCATCGGCGATTACGCGATCGTTGCCGTTCCTTTCGCGGCCGCGGGAGTGCAGGCGGCGATCTCTTCCGCGAATCCCACGGCGGTCGTGGCCGACGGCAGTTCCAAGAGCGTGACCATCACCCTGACCAACATTCGCGACACTTCCGGTAACGTTCTGCCCGATGGCGCCCAGGTGGTCCTCACCGCCGAAGGCCATTGCTTCCGCAATCCTTCCGACAACAGCTGCATTGACTCGCGCGGCGGTTTGATCACGACCGGGACGGCGTCACCCGACGGGTTCGGACTCAAGGTCCACGTCGTGTCCGGCGGTCAGATCACGGCCACGTACGATCCGTCTTCTGTCGCGCTGGAATTTCCGGACGTCCAGACCGCGCGGATTCAGGTGCTGCCGGCCAAGCCCAATGGCGGCCGCCTCGGCGATTATGCGTTTGCCGTCGTGCCTGTGGCCTTGTCTTCGATTCAGCAGGCGCAGGTTTCCGTGGTTCCGCCCTCGGTCTTCGCGGACAATAGCGCGAATCTTTCGGTGATCACGCTCAGCAATATCAAGGATGCCGCGGGCAACAATGTCCCGAACGGCTCGAAGGTCGTGGCGACTGCGGGAGCATTTTGTTTCCGCAATCCCACGGACAATACATGCGTCGATTCCCGCGGCGGCGCCATTACGACTGGTACCGCTTCGCCGGATGGTTTCGACTTGAAAGCGCATACGGTCCAAAGCGGCAGCACGCAGATTACCTATTCGGCCGCGCCCATCGCGCTCGAAGCGCGCGAGGCCGCGCTGGCCAACGTCCAGATTTTGCCCTCGCAGCCCAATGGCAGCCGCATCGGCAACAGGGCTTTCACGCTGGCGCCTGTGACGCTGGCGGGGTATCAATCCGCGGACGTTACGGGACCCGGCCAGGTCACGCCGGGCGGCACCGCGAGTTATGTTGTCTCCAACATCCGCGACACTTCCGGCAATCTCGTACCCGACGGCGCGAAGGTTCTGGTGACGGCCTCCGCCGTCTGCTTCCGCGACCCGGAGACCAATAATTGCATCGGTTCCGCGGGCGGCGGGGTGACCAACGGCACGGCTTCTCCGGACGGGTTCGACCTCAAGGCCTTCGCCATCCAGGGAGGCCAATTCACGGTGCAGTTCCAGGCTCCGGCGGGCACGGGAGTTTCCGTATTGCAGCTCTTGCCCGGCAAGCCCGGCAACCAGCGCACCGGCAATAAGGCCTTCACCCTCAAATCGATTTCCGTGCAAAATGCGGGCGGGTAAAACTAACATGAACAGAAAAACTTTTCTCTTCAGCTTGGGACTGGTGCTCGCAGCGGCCGCGCCGCTTGCCTATGCTGATACAGCGGTGGTCTCGGACGCGCAGGTAATCGATCTTGGCCAGAATAATTTCCTGCTCAAGCTGCGTTCCAGCGGGCCGCAGGCCTTTGACGCCACGCTGAAAAATCCGACGACCCTCGAAGTCCGGCTTTATCAGGCCACGCTGGGAACCTTCGCGGTTCCTTCGACGCCTTTCGGCGGCGTGACCTTTACGCAGGACAAAGCCGAGCAAGTGCTGATGCGCCTCACGCTGAATGACCCGACCCACAAGCCCCGCGTCCAGCAGGGCGACAGCGCGGACTCGGTGGACATTTACGTTCGCTGGATGACGGACAACAAAGCGCCAGTGCTCAGCGCCGTCAACGTCACGAACATCACCCAGACGGGCGCGGACATCACGTGGACGACCGACGAAGCCGCGGATTCCAGCGCGGCCTACGGGCTTTCCCAGCCTCCGGCGCAAACGACCACCGTCAACACGACGCCGTTTACCGCGCATAAAGTCACGCTGACGGGGCTCGCGCCCGGCAAGCTTTATTATTACAGCGCGCGCTCGGCCGACATCGCGGGAAATCTCGCGGCTTCGAACGTTCTTTCTTTCACGACCAAGGCGCCGGCCTTCGCGGAATCCGGCGGCCAGGTGGTCATCGAAGCCGAGCATTACGACGTGAAGACACCGCGCGCCGGAAAAGACTGGGTGCTGGAAAGCGCGCAGTCCGGAGCTTCCGGAAGCAGGTACGCGACCGCGCTGCCCAACAGCGGCGCGAATCTTTCTTCCTACGTGAATCAGAGCCCGGAGCTGGTCTACAACGTGCTTTTCACGGCGACCGGCACTTATTACGTCTGGATCCGCGGCGCGGGCCCGACGACAGCCGACGATTCCGTTCATGCAGGCATCGACGGCACCGGACCGGCATCCGCGTCCAACATGGACGGTTTTCCCGCGGCCTGGACGTGGAAGAATAAAACCACGAGCGGCGCCGCGGCCACGCTCGTCGTGCATTCGCCGGGCCTTCACACGATCCACCTCTGGATGCGCGAAGACGGTTTCCGCGCCGACAAAATCCTGCTCCGCCAGAACAGTTCCGCCACCGCGCCGTCAGGCACGGGTCCCGCCGAAAGCCCCCGCCAGTAATCCGGCGTTCCGGCTTTTCCGCGATTCCTCCATTCTCTCAAGAGGAAACGATATTTTCCCCTATCCCGCATCTCGCCGTCCCGCGTTTTAATGAGGGCCACGGGGGATTTCATGAGTGTGACACTGACCCAGACAAGCCCGTCGGAAACGCTGCGCAAGGAAGAAGACTATGTCCGCGTGCGCAGCGAGTCGGAACGCCTGTGCGAGTCTCTCGAGATCGAGGATTTCGCGGTGCAGGGCATGCCCGACGTGAGCCCGCCGAAATGGCACCTGGCGCATACAACCTGGTTCTTCGAGACGTTTTTTCTCGCGCCGCTCGAACCGCATCACAAGCCTTTTGACCCGGTTTTTTCCTACCTCTTCAATTCTTATTACGAAGCCGTGGGCGCGCGCCAGCCGCGCGGCAGGCGGGGCCAGATTTCCCGTCCTTCGGTTTCCCGGGTGCTGGAGTACCGCGCGAACGTGGACCAGCGCGTGGCCGAAGTCCTTGAAAAAAAAGCCGGGCGCCTGGGCGGCGAAGAGCTCCGCGTTTTCGATACGGGCCTGCATCACGAGCAGCAGCACCAGGAGCTCCTTCTCACCGACATCAAATACAATTTTTTCCTGAGCCCGTACCGTCCTGCCTACCTTTCCGAAGAAGCGCCCCCGGAAGGCGAGAGGGCGGGCGCGGCGCGCTGGATCGATTACGGCGGGTCGCTGCGCGTGGTCGGCCATGACGGCCGCGGTTTCGGCTTCGACAACGAAATGCCGGAACATCAGGCTTACGTCGAGCCTTTTTCGCTGGCATCGCATCTGGTGACGAACGCCGAGTACCTCGGCTTCATCGAAGACGGAGGATACGATCATGCGGAGCTGTGGCTTTCGGATGGGTGGGAAACGGCCCGCCGCGAAGGCTGGCGCGCGCCGCTTTATTGGGAAGCGGAAGGCAAATCCGAGTGGCGTGTCTTTACGCTTGCCGGCATGAAGAAGCTGAACATGGACGAGCCTGTCTGCCATTTGAGCTGTTACGAAGCGGACGCGTACGCGCGCTGGGCCGGATGCCGCCTTCCCACGGAAGCGGAATGGGAAACCGCGGCGCGCACGGCGGCCGTGGGCGGCAATTTCCGCGAATCCGGGCGCCTGCATCCCGCGCCTTCATCCGGCGGCCCGCTGGCCCGTCCCGCGCAGCTGTACGGCGATGTGTGGGAATGGACGCAGAGCCCGTACGCGCCGTATCCGGGTTTCAAGCCCGGTCCGGGCGCGCTCGGCGAATACAACGGAAAATTCATGTGCAATCAGATCGTGCTGCGCGGCGGCTCGTGCGTGACGCCGGCGTCGCACATCCGGCCCACATACCGCAACTTTTTTTATCCCCATCAGCGCTGGCAGTTTTCCGGCCTACGGCTGGCGCGTTAACCCGAAGAGGATCCCATGGTTTATTTTGCCCCGGGAAAAGAAACGTTCCTGCACGACGTGCTGGACGGGCTGCAGCGGCGGGAGAAGAAAATCCCGTGTAAATATTTTTACGACGAGCGCGGCTCGCGGCTCTTTGACGCGATTTGCCGCACTGAGGAATATTATCCGACGCGTACCGAAGTGCAGATCCTGCACAATTATGCCGCGGACATGGCGCGGCTCGCCGGGCCCGGCGCCGTGCTGGTGGAGCTGGGCAGCGGCAGCGGACTCAAGACGCGGCTTTTGCTGGAGTATTTGAGCCGTCCCGCGGCATTCGTGCCCGTCGACATCTCGCGCTTCCGCCTGATGGAAAGCTCGCGCGAGCTTCGGTCCCGGTTTCCGCGCCTTAAAATCCTTCCTGTCTGCGCGGACTTCACGGCGCCTTTCCGTCTTCCCGAGGCCGCCGGACGGCGCGTTTTTTATTTTCCCGGGTCCACCATTGGCAATTTCTCTCCCGAAGAAGCGGGGGAGCTGCTCGGCCGCCTCCTGGAAGACGCGGGCCCCGGAGGCGCGCTGCTCATCGGCGTCGACCTCAAAAAAGACAAACGCGTGCTGGAAGCCGCTTACAACGACCGGAGCGGCATGACCGCGGCCTTCAACCGCAACGTCCTTCGCCGCCTGAACGATGAGCTCGGCACCGGCATCTGCACGGAAAAGTTTACGCACCGCGCTTTTTACAACGAGGCTGAAGGGCGGATCGAAATGCACCTGGTCAGCGGCGCCGAGCAGACGATTGAGCTGGCCGGCGAAACCATCCGGCTTCGCGAAAACGAGAGCATCTGCACCGAGCATTCTTATAAGTACAGCCTCGAAGATTTCCAGAATCTCGCCGGGACTTTCGGGGCGTCGGTGGAAAGAACCTGGACCGATCCCGCTCGCCTTTTCAGCGTCCATTACCTCGCCCGTGCCTGACCGGGAAGGGTCCGGCAAGAAATCCTCCGGCGCGGGGCGGACGGTTGCGTTCCGGCCTCGATCCGGCTAGAATGCCTTTCCGATTCATTAAAAGTCGTATCCAAGCCGGAGGAACCATGAAAACCGCCCTTTCTTTCTTGTTGATCCTTGTTTGCGCCTCGCCGCTGTATGCCGCGCCCGCCGCGGAGCACGTGCATCCTCTCCATCCCGCGTCGCCGGAATTTGAAAGGATGAAGTCCCTTGTCGGAACATGGAAAGGAACGGGCCAGACCGGCGCCGAGAAGCCGACGGATGCGGCCGTCGAATACAAGCTGACGTCCGGCGGCACCGCGCTCGTGGAAACGCTTTTTCCCGGAACGCCGAATGAAATGGTTTCCGTGTATCACGACGGCCCGGACGGCAAGCTGACCATGACGCACTATTGCATGATGGGCAACCAGCCGAAGCTGGATCTTGTTTCGACGGGGGAGAACAAGCTCAGCTTCAAGAGCTCGCCCGCGAGCGGGATTCCCGAATCCGAAGACCAGATGGACGCGCTGGATCTTTCTTTCAGCGGCGACGCGCTGACGCAAACCTGGCAGGGGCGCAAAGGCGGGAAGCTGAGCGATCCCACGGTCATTTCCGTCAAAAAAGCGTCTTAACCTCATCCTCCCCGGAAGGAGCCGTTATGCCGGTCAAACCTGTTCCCGAGGAGTATCACACGCTCACGCCCTACCTGATCGTCCGGCGGGCGGACAAAGCCATTGAGTTTTACAAAAAAGTTTTCGGCGCGGCGGAAAAGATGCGCATGGAAGGGCCCGGCGGCAAAGTGGGCCATGCCGAACTCAAGATCGGCGACTCCACGTTCATGCTGGCCGACGAAGTTCCCGACATGGGCTTTCTGGGGCCGCAATCGCTGGGCGGTTCACCCGTCAACCTGCTCGTCTACGTCGAAAATTCCGACGCGATTTTCAATCGGGCCGTGGCCGAAGGCGCCGCCGTGCGGAAAGCCATGGCCAACCAGTTTTACGGCGACCGCAGCGGCACGTTCGAAGATCCGTTCGGCCACCTGTGGACGGTCTCCACGCATATCGAAGACGTGCCGGAAGACGAACTGCGCCGCCGCGCCGCGGAATGCATGAGCCAGCACGAAGCCAAAACCTGATCGATTGCCGGAAGGTCCGTTTCGGGTTAGAATCCCTCTCATGAAAAATGAGCCTGCGCAAGACGGCAAAAAAAGATGCGCCTGGATCCGGGATACGCTCATGCAGCGCTACCACGACGAAGAGTGGGGCGTCCCCGTGTCGGACGACCGCAAGCAATTCGAATTCCTGGTCCTGGAAAGTGCGCAGGCGGGCCTGAGCTGGGCCATTGTCCTGCGCAAGCGCGAGAATTACCGCAAAGCCTTTGCCGGTTTCGATCCCGTGAAAGTCTCCCGTTTCAAGGCCCCGCAGGTCCGCAAGCTTCTCAAAGATCCGGGCATCATCCGCAACCGCCTCAAGATCCAGGCCGCCATCAACAATGCCCGGCGGTTTCTCGAAATCCTTTCCGAACACGGTTCTTTCGCGAACTACCTGCGGACCTTTGTGGGAGAAAAGCCCCGCATCAACCGCTGGAAATCGCTCGCCGAGCTCCCGGCCCGCACGCCCGAATCCGACGCGCTCAGCAAAGATATGAAAAAACGCGGTTTCAAATTTCTCGGGTCCATCGTGCTGTATTCCCATCTCCAGGCCGTGGGCATGGTGAACGACCATGTCGTGAGCTGCTACCGGCACCGCGAATTAAAAGGCGCGCCGCGCCGGAAGCGGGCGGGACATGCTTGACGTCCTGATCGCGGGCGCAGGACCGGTGGGGCTTTCGCTCGCCCTGGGGCTTGCCCGCGCGGGAAAGTCCGTGCTCGTCCTGGAAAAAAAAGACCGCTTTGACCCGCACTCGCGTGCGCCTGCCATCTGGCCGCGCACGCAGGAAATCCTGGCCGGCCTCGGCGTCATCGACCGCTTTGTCCGGGAAGGGATCGTGCGTCCCGATTTTAATTTTACCGATGCGGACAAGGACCGCGTGCTTCTCTCGCTTTCTTTCCGCGAGCTGGCGGAAGAAACAAAATTCCCGCAGGCTTTGATCCTTCCTCAGAATAAGACCGAACAGTTCCTGTACGAAGCGCTGTCCCGGGAACCCAAGGCCGAAGTCAAATTTTCCAGCGAAGTCGTGAAACTTCTCCATGCGGACACGCATGTGACCGTGGAATACAAACAGAACGGGCAGCCTGCCGCGGCCGACGCCTTGTACGTCGCCGGATGTGACGGCGCGCACAGCGCGGTGCGCGAAGCGCTGGGATTTACCCTCGAGGGCCGCACGTACGGCATCCGGGCCGCGCTGGCCGACGTGCATCTGGGTGACGACAAGCCTTATGATTTTCCCCGGTTCTCCACGCAGGGCCCGTTCGCGGCGGGCATCCTCATCGAAAAAAGCCTGTGGCGCCTGATCCTGCTTTATCCGTCGTCGAGCCTGCTTTCGCTCGACGAGCGCGTGAAAGAAGGCGTCCGCGGACTCTTCGGCCAGGACCGGTACGAGCTTGTCTGGCAAAGCGAATTTCATCTTCATCAGCGCCTGAGCAGCGGCTTTGTCAGCGGCCGCGCGGCGCTTGCCGGGGATGCCGCGCATCTCAACAGCCCCGTGGGCGGGCAGGGGATGAACGCCGGTATCCAGGACACGGAAGTCCTGTGCAAAACGCTTCTCAAGGCCCTGGACTGCCGGGACCCCGAGGAGCTGCGGGCTTACGAACGCGAAAGGCGCCTGGCCGTGCGGAAAGGCGTCAACCGCTTTACGAACCAACTCACGAAAGTCCTGCTTTTCCGGGACGGCCGCTATATCAAAACCATCCTCGGCTTGGCGGGCCATGTCCTGAAAATTCCCTCTCTGCGGCATGCGTTCCTGCGGCGCATGGCCATGCTTCCGCGCCGTTAGGCGCGTCCCCCTGCGCAATCGGGATTTTGCCCGACACCAGTCCTCACTTTTTCCCGATTCGAACAAAGTTGATTTTCCATAAGCTAAAGGAGCCTGCACGCGACACTTCTATCAATCGTGAATCAGGCGGAGTTTTACTGTGAACATTCTCGTGGGAATTTTGAAGTATCCACCGGATTATGCGGGAGACGGGCTCCGGCTTCATCGTACGTTCCAGCGTCTCAGGAAGAAATCCCAGCTGGAAGACGTCTATGTCCTGACGTCCTGGGACAGGGCCGCCCCGCAAAAAAACGAAGTCGTCGACGGCATCTGTATCCTGCGCGACGTCGAGTGCACGCTGAAGCGCGATTTCCGCAGCTTCTCGAAAAAAATTGCGCTGCTCCGGCAGATTGCCGGAATGATCCGCAGTTTTTTTGAAATCGCGCCGCGGGTCGACCTTGTGCTGACCTCGGGCTCAGGATGGTTTCCCTCGCTTGTCGCGTGGCTTGCCTTTTTCGCCCGCAAGCCCGTCGTCAAAGAAATCGTGCTTCTCGGCAGCGACGATCCCCGGACCCTCCAAGCCGCAAAACCTTTCCCGCTGCGCTGGTTTTTCACTCAGCCTTTCCGTTTTGCCAAGCTCATCATCGCCATTTCTCCGCCGCTGGAAAAGGCCTGCCTGAACTGGGGCCTTCCGCAGGACAAAATCTGGTGCCGGCTGAATCCCATCGACATCGAATTTCCCGTCCAGCCCGAGATCGCCGACAGCCCCGAGCCCCCGCTTATTCTGTGGGTGGGCACGGTCAGCGCGCGCAAGAACGTCCACTTCCTGCTCAAAGCCGCGGCGCATTTCAAGGAGCCGGTGCGTATCTGGTTTGTCGGGCCCTGCGCGGACGGCGATTATTTTCTGGGGCTCCAGCAGCTTCAGGTCCGGCTGCCGCGCCACATCGAGGTCCGGTTCACAGGCGAGATCAAGGACATGCCCCGGCTCTGCCGGCTTTATTCCCGCGCCCGGCTGTTCTGGTTTGCCTCCCGGAGCGAAGGCATGGGCAACGTGGTGGCGGAATCGCTGATCTGCGGCACGCCGGTGGTGACGCTTCCCGTGATGGACATCATGAAACACTTGCTGCCGCACGCGGAAGACGGGGAAGTCGTGGACACCGAGGACCCGGAAGTCTTTGCCTCGGCCGCCGCGTCCTGGCTGAAAAAGAAAATCGACCGTGCGGGCATTGCCGCGCGCGCGCGGGAACGCTTCAGCGCGGAGCGGGTGGATGCCGGTTACGCCGCGTGGTTCCGTAAACTTTCTCATTCTCCGCTGCCGGAAAAAGCCTACGGGCGCGGCGCGATCTTAATCCCGGAAAGGATCTCATCATGATCGCCGACATTCTGCGTTCCGTGCACTGCCTTAATCGGATCCGGGCCAAAGAGCGCGCCTCTCTCGAAACGCTTTCGGCTTATCAATTCGAGCGCATGAAGAGCCTTGTCGGCCACGCCTATGAGCGCGTCCCTTATTACCGCCACGCGTACGGAAAAGCGGGCCTCCATCCGTCCATGATCCGCTCGTGGGATGATTTCAGGCGCCTTCCCATGCTGACCAAGCAGGACAGGCGCTCGAATCCCGCGGACGATTTTCTGGTTTCAGGCACGGACAAGGCGCGCGTGTGGACGTCCCAGACCACGGGATCCTCCGGCATCCCCATCACGGTCTGGCGTGACGCGGAAAGCGCGGCCTGGGACCGCGCGCTCATGAATTATGGCTTCGGCAAGCTCGGCATCCGGCCGTATCACCGTTTCTGCCAGATCTCCGCGATCCTTTCGGAAAAGCCCGCACGTCCGGGCCCGTTCGCAAAGCTCGGCTTCAAGCGCACGCACATCGTTTCGCTCCGGCAGCCCGACGAAATCATCCTTCGCGAAATGGAAGCCTTGAAGCCGGACGTGGTTTACACGTTTCCGTCGGTTCTTCTGCGCCTGTCCGAGGCGCTCAAGCGGGGAAAGGCGTCCGTGTCGCCGCGCTGGCTCATCGCGCAGGGGGAAGTCCTTCCGGATTCCTGGCGCTCGACGATCGAAGAAGCATTCGGCGCGCCGCTCTATCACACTTACGGGGCCACGGAAATCGCGCGCATCGGCTTCGAATGCCGCTGGCATCAGGGCTATCATTTGATTCCCGACGCGGCCGTCGTCGAGGTCTTGAAAGACGGCCGTCCCGCGGCGCCCGATGAAGAAGGCGATCTGGTCATCACCGGCCTGAACAGCCGCCTTTCGCCGTTCATCCGCTATCAAATCGGGGACCGGGGGATTTTGAGCCGCGCGGTTTGCCCGTGCGGGCTCACGCTTCCGCTGCTCAAAAACGTGGTGGGCCGTTCGGACGATTTTCTCGTGCTGCCCAGCGGCCGCAAGGTTTCGGCCCGGGCCGTGACGCATATGCGCTTCGACGGCATCCTCCAGTACAAGATCGTCCAGAAATCGCCCGCTCATCTGCAGGTGCTTGTCATCCCTTCCGAAACTTTCGGTGAAAACACGGCCGCGGAAATCCGCAAAGTTCTGGACGGCGCCTTTTTCGGAGAACCCCTCGAAATCGAGATCCTCAAAACCGAATCGCTTCCGGTTTCGCGCACGGGCAAGCTCCAGCTCGTCATGCGCGAATTCTGAACCGGGCTTCTTCCTAGGAGAAATCCCTCGTTTGCCCGACTTACAAATAATTCCCGGGTCTTAGCATAGGACAGGTGATCATGGAAGAAATTCTCATCGAGGAAATCAACGAATGGGGAATCGTGGGCAAGGACGGCGCCCTGACGCCTTGGGAATCCATCCGCGCGGTGGGCAAAAAAGAGACCCATAGCGCAAACGATTACACCGCCGGCGTGATGTTTGACGTGCTGGGCCACGAGACCGTCCGCTTCTACGCCGAGGACGGGCAGCCGGATCACCTGAGCGTCGCCAGCATCCGCGCGCGCAAAATCAAGGGCGTCGTCGACGAGATCCCGGTGCAGTTTTGCATGATCGCGGAAAAGCTGCTCCGTGAAGCGCGGCGTCATCCGCACATCCGTTTCGAGCACGTGAACGCGCAGGGCGGCGTGGAGCCGCTCAACATCGGCAAAGAGCTCCAAACGCTGGCCTTCCTGCGCAGCCCCGCCGTCAAGGCGGGCATCCGGCATGAACTGAAAAGAGAAGGAATCAAGGCCGCCGTCACCGCCGTGCTGTGCGGGATCGTGCTGGGAATTTTTTTCTGGCTGGCGCGCACTTATTTACGATGAGGCTCCGAGTTTGCCTGAGAGCACATTCCATGTTTCCCCGATACGAAACGAAAAAGCGCCGGCCTACAATGAAACCGTAACCGAGAAAGCGCGAAAAATTATTCTTACGATAACATCGGCCCGTGTTGGGAAGCGGTGAGTTTCTCTCGAACTGGCCCGCGGATCCGGGGGGGACTGCGGACTGGATTGGGAGCGGAATCCCAGGGCATTGCAAAATGCCCTGGGACTCATTCCGCATCGGCCGCTAACGAGAAAGGATGACGCATGGAAACGCCTCAGTCCAAAGCCGAAAAAGACGTGGTTTTCTCGCAGCCTTTTCTCGCGGACGTGGATGCGATCCGCCGCCGCGCGCGCCAGCACATCCAGGACGGCGCGGTCACGCAGGCCTATCACGCCGACCGTGAGACGATCCTCAAACTTTTGAACGAAGCGCTCGCGACGGAGATTGTCTGCGTGCTGCGCTACAAAAGGCATTACTTCATGGCGCAGGGGATCCATTCGCAATCCGTAGCCGCGGAGTTTCAGGAACACGCGGCCGAAGAGCAGGAGCACGCGGACCAGATCGCCGAGCGCATCGCGCAGCTGGGCGGGGAGCCGGACCTGAATCCGGAAGGCCTTCTTTCACGGAGCCATTCCGAATATTTAGAGGGCCGGTCCCTTCTGGACATGGTAAAAGAAGACTTGATCGCGGAACGGATCGCGATAGAATCCTACACGGCCATCGTCCAATTCATCGCGGACAAAGACCCTACCACGCGGCGTATCATGGAGGGCATTCTGCAGAAGGAAGAAGAGCATGCCGACGATCTTGCGAAAATTCTTTCGGCTCTTGATGATACGAATAAATAGCCGCCCCCGGCCCGAGGCGCGAAAACGCAAAAAGCGCCGCATCCGCACGCCGGTCTACTGCGCCCGTTAGCCCGCTTCGAGTCTCTCACCTCAATCCTGACGAAGTCCAGTTGTGTCCAGGCTTGTCCGGGATAGGGCTGGAGCCTTATTTTTATATGTAAATTTCCGGCAAATTCCTGCAAATCTGATTGTGGGTAAAAAAGGCTTCGCCTATAATGCGATCACCCCGCGGTGCCCCCCGGGAAATACCAATCGAAGGTGAGCTCATGATCGTTCGTTTTTTTTCGAAACTGCCGAAGATTTTTTCTGCCTTTTTGATTTCCTTTATCGCAGTGCTGTCCGCCGCCCAAACCGCGCATGCCGCGAGCGTGACGCTCGATGCCGTGTACTCGGGATGGTACCTGGACAACGGTTCCCATACCAACAGCAACCTGAACTATTTGACCGGCAGCTGCCCTACGGTTCCTTGCACCACCAATGGAGGTGAGCATCGGGGCTTTTTTATTTTCGATCTCACTTCGGTAACCGATCCCATCGTCAGCGCGACGCTCAGCCTGTTCAATCCGGATTACACCAGCGGCGATACCACGGAGACGCTGGACATCTACGACGTTTCCACCGATCCCGTCACTTTGGCGCAGACGGCCGTTGGCCAAACGGGTTATTTCGATGACCTGGGCACCGGCGTGAAATACGGTTCCACCAGCGTCAGCAATGCGGATGACGGTCAAGCCGTTCTGATTCCCCTCAATGCCGGAGCGCTTCTGGATTTGAACAATGCTTCGGGCTATTTTGCGTTCGGCGCGCGGCTCTCGACCCTTCAGGACAGCACCCTGCAGTACTTGTTCGGAAACAGCTCGGGAACAAGTCCGCGTAAGCTGCTTCTCGAAACGCAGGATGCCGTGGTGCCTTCGCCTTCCGTGCCGGAACCTTCCTCGATTCTCCTTGCCGGCATGGGACTTCTGCTCGGACTGGCGTTCAAGACGCGCCGCTAGGCCGGACCTTCGGAAGCGTAAAGAAAAAGGCGCTGCCTTTCGGCGAATGGGCCTCCACCCAAATTCTTCCGCCGTGGCGTTCCACGATTTTCTTGCAGATCGCAAGCCCCAGCCCCGACCCTTGGACGGCCATCCCCAGCTGCGTGAACGCCTCAAAAATCTTTCCCCGGTCTTCTTTTCGGATGCCCATGCCGTTGTCCTTTACCGCGATTTGCCATTCCAGCTCTTTTTCTTCCATCTCGATCCGGATCTCAGGCGAGGGCGAGTCATTGTATTTGAGCGCGTTCGAGATGAGGTTTTGGAAGAGCTGCCCTATTTGAAGGCTGTCGGCTGTGACCATGGGAAGCGGTTCGGTCAGAACGACCGCCTTCTTCTCCCGCAGGCGCGCCTGCATGTTATGAAGAGTGGCTTCAACGATTGTCGCGAGATTGACGGCTTGTAAGCGCGGCGGGGTGGCGCCGAACTTCGCAAGATTGAGAAGGGATTGAGTGAGGTTCTGGGCCCGGGCGGCCGCTTCGTAGATAAAGTCGAGAAACTGCTTCATTTCCGCCCCGGCATCGGCGCCGGCCCGGCGTTTGAGCAGATCCGCATACAGCGCCACGACGCGCAGCGGTTCCTGAAGATCGTGCGAAACCGTGTGCGCGAATTGTTCCAGGTCGCGGTTTGATTTTTTCAGGCTTTCCGCCAGGGTTCTGTAATCGGTGAAATCGCGGAAAATTTTGATGAAGCCGGCGACCGCGCCGTCCTCGGAATGGATGGCGGTCATGCTTCCACTTCCCCAGAATACCGTCCCGTCCTTGCGCAGATGCCAGCGCTCATCTTTGGCGCTGCCCCTTTCGGCCGCGGTTCCGATTTCTTTTTGCGGCTCCCCGCGCGCCCGGTCCGAAGGCGTAAAGATAATGGACGCTTCCTGGCCCAGGGCTTCCGCTTCCGCCCACCCGAGCAGGCGTTCGGCTCCGAGATTCCACTCCACAATACGACCCGCCGGATCAAGGCCGATCACGGCGAAGTCCGGGATTTCCTCGGCCAGCATTTGCAGGCATTCGGCTTTCTCCGAAAATTGGGCAAGTTTCTTCGAGGGCATAAGTTATTTTATCTTGTGTGATAAGAATGGCGATCAGTAAGAAGCATCATCGTTCGTCAGGCAAAAGAGCGGGAGTAAGCGCAAACTACCTGAAGCCGATTTGCCCAATGCCTGATTGCCGGAAACGGCGTCTTGTTATGAAATAGGCCGCGGTAAAAATAAGGAGGCACACCATGAACAAACTTCGTCAACTCGCGTTCATCTTGCTTTTAACGGCTTTTCTCGCGCCGGCCGCGCATGCGGACGTTGTCGTGACTGACACGACGCACTCGAGGGCCCATTGGGGGACGGGAGTCGCGGACACGCCGATCGGGACTCTGTTTTATTTCCTGGGCGACGTCGTCTCTTTTCCGTTCGACCTGCTGGGAGGACTTTTTTAAACGATGAAAAAGAAACAAACGGACCGGAAAAAAATGATCCCGGCTCTGCCGGGAATCTCATGGAAAACTCTTCACAAGGATCAGGCCATGATCTCGCGATCCGACATCGAAAATTTGTCCCGCCAGAAAACTCCGGGAAGCCCCGTTTTGAGCGTGTATCTGAATGTCAATTCCGCCTGGGACATGGGCAAGGAATCTCTCGGCAGCGAATTCCGTTCACGGCTCCAGACGCTCGAAGCGGGCTTGGACTCCGAACGGCGGGCCGCTCTGCTCGAGGACGTGAAGCCCGTCCAGCGTTACCTTGCCGATTTCAACCCGAATTCCCGGACCCGAAGCTTTGCCTTTTTTTCCGATATCTCGGAGCAGTATTTCCACGTTTACGAATTTCAGGTGCCGATGGCGAATCGGGTGATATGGAACGAAAGCCCGCATCTCAAGCCTTTGGTCGAGATCCTGGAGGAATACGAACCTTATGCCGTGGCCCTGGTGGACCGCGAAAAGGGCCGCTTCCTGCTCGTGAATGCGGGAGGGATCGTGGACTCCAAGACCCATCACGCCGAATTGAGCGTCCGGCACATCCAGGAATCCGGGGCGGACCACCGTCTGTCGCAGATGAACATCCAGCGGAAAGCCGAGGAGCACGCGGCCTGGCATTTCACGGATTCCATTGACGAGATTCTCGTGCCCTGGGAAACCACCCATCAATTCCGGCGCCTTTTCATCGCCGGTCCGGTCGAAGCGACGCGCCATTTCCGCGAAGCGCTTCCCAAGTCCCTCAGGCAGGCTGTGGCCGCGCTCAAAGAGGTTTCGATCCATATCACGGATCATGACCTTTTGAAACAGAGCCTCCACTGGCTGTCCGAAGCCGGACGCGAAAAAGAGAAGAAAGACGTGAGGCGGCTTATCGCGGCCGCGAAAAAAAACGGCCAGGCCTTGACGCACATGGAGCCGGTTCTGGACGCACTCCAGCAGGGGATTGTCTGGAAAATTTATTACGCCGACGATTTGGCCGCCGAAGGCTTTGAATGCGGGGGATGCGGTTTGCTGGCGATGGAAAATTCTCCGATCTGCCCTTATTGCGGCGCAAATGCTTTCAAGGTTCCCGACCTCATGGAGCTCATCGTTCATAAGGTTCTGTCGACAGGCGGGGAAATCGACAAGGTGCAGGGACCAGCCAAGGAAATGCTGAAACGCACGGGCGGCATCGGCGCCTTCCTGCGATTCGATACCGAACTGCGGAAGAAGGCCGTATGAGCGCGCGCGGGGCAGGGAAAATAGGCGCTCTCATTCTCGCGCTTGCGGCGCTGGGCGTGCCGCGCGCTTCAGCTCAGAGAAGCGAGGCGGCATGGCAGGAATTCCAGCCCTCGCCGGACAGTTTTTTTCGCAAGGCGGGATTCCTGCTCAAGCAGAAAGAGCAGCTGGGCCTGACGGAGGAGCAGGTGCGCTCCATCCGTGACCTGAACACGGAGACAAAAAAAAACCTGATCCGAGGCGGGGCCGAAATCGAGATTTTCGAGCTCGACATCTTTACCAAGCTCCACGACGAGGGGGCAGATCCAGCGGAAGTGCAGAAACTGATCGAGCAAAAATTCGATACCCAGAAAAAACTTTCCCAAAATGTGGCCGACGCCTATTTCCGGCTGAAAGGCACGCTGGACGACCGGCAGCAGCAGACGCTCAACGACCTCGGCAAAAAGTGGCTCGACGAAACGGAAAAACGCGACAAAGGGACAGGTCTTTAGACCTGTCCCTCAGGTAGCGGGGACACACCCCGCCGGAATTCATTGATTCCGGCCGGGTATGTCCCCGATTTCCCGCCATCATTTTCACTCCTTAATTCTTCACGGTGAAGGTCACGGCATCGAAGGCCTTGTCGCCGGTGGCCGTCGTGTAATAACCGCTGATCGTATAGGTCCCATTGGCCAGCGTGCGCGTGTCGAATCCGCCGGAGCCGCCCCAGGTAAAAGGCGACGTGTAGGTTTTTCCCGACTGTGTCCCGTTCAGATAATAGGCGACTTTCCGCACCTGCCCCAGGATCTGGCTCGAAGGCCCGAAATGCACCGCGCCGGAAACCGTCTGGCCGTTGGAAATGCCGGCCATGTCGCCGCTCGTCGTGGGGGGCGGCGGAGTCGTAGTTCCGGATTGGATCTGGAGGATGCGGTATTCGGTGGCGCTGACGACGTGGAGTTTTCCGTTCTCGAGCTTTAGGCTCACCGCCCCCGATTGCGTCAGGCTGTCCACGTGTACGGGACTTTGCAGATTGTTCAGGTCGTACACTTCGATCTGTCCGCCGTTTTCCAGGACCGCGAGGACGCCGTTTTCATACGCGCTGAAGACGGGCGTGGACTGGGGGTGAAGGGTCTGCACGCGGGGGACGCTCGACCCATCGGTGATTTGCGCGGTATCGTAAATGGCGACCGTGCCGTCCTGCAGCGAAGCGAACAGCAGATTTCCCGAACCGGCCAGATGATTGGCCGGCGCCGGAAGCGGCTGCGCAAGTACTTCGGGCGTGAAATCGCCCGTCGCGTAAAGGTAAGTCCCGTTTTTCAGCGCCGTGAATGTGCCGCGGCTGTTTTTATGGATGAAATCGCCGGCATTGTAATAGGCCGCGGCACCCGTCGGGATTTCGCAGGCCAACGTATTTTTATCGCAGGTCCGGACATTGTATTCGTCCCGGTGGAGGATGTAGATGTTTTGGGTGTCGACGGCGAGCGCCTTTGCGTTCAGGGGGCCTTGGAACGAAACCCGCGTGGGCGCGGCCGGGTTCGAGACATTGATTTTCCACACCTGCGAACGGAAACCATCAGGAGTGGAAGCGCCGCGTTCCACGGCCCAGAGCGTGGAGCCGTCCGCGAGGATGTCGACAAGCGGCGTCTGGAAAGAAAGGCGCGCGATTTCTTTGGGCGAGGCCGCGTTCAAACGGTCCACGATATAGAGTTTTCCGTTGCCGTCGGCGAGAAACGAAAGCGTTCCTTGCTTTTCCACGTCTACGAATCCGGCGTTTTGGGCCGAGTAATCCAATCCGCCCAGCGTCCTTCCGCCTGGAGAAATGGGCTGCGGCTGTCCCGCGTCGGGCGGCGTGGTATCCGGCGGAGTCGTGGTTCCGGAATTTTTGATCGTGAACGTATAGGAAAATCCTTTGTCGCCGGAATAAGTCGTGATGGCGCCGCTCAGCGTGTACTGGCCGTCCGCAAGCCGGGTGGTGTCATAACCCGAGGGCCCGCCGAAAGTATAAGGGGACGCGTATTCTTTGCCTGCCTGCGTCCCGTTCAGGTAGTAAGCCACTTTTTTGACCTGCAGCCCCGAATCCGGGTTGATGCTGATTTTTACGGTACCGGACAGCTCCGCGCCGTTTCTGACTCCGGTGAAATAGCCGTCTTCCGAAACCGCGGGATCGCCTGTCGACGCGGCCTGCACCGTCTGAGGCTGCGCCGCCGCTGTTTTTTGCGCCGGGGCCGTTTTTGTAAGCGGGGAAGGTGACAGCGAAGGCAGCAGACTGCCGTCCGGAACTTTGGAACCGGCCGTCGTGACGGGCGCGGCGCGATCGGGAGTCGTAACGGGGCCGACGGTCTGCGGGGTCAGAAGGGGATCGGCCGCGAAAACCGGAGGCGTGAGGCTGAGAAAGGCTGCGAGCGTTAAGGCGATTGGACTTTTCATGATGGATGCCCTCATGGATAACTTTTGATGACCGGGAATTTGTTGCTCAAAACTGGGCGTATTATGAAATGGAATGGAAGGGTCTATAACCGGGGTGAGGCTTTTTCGCTTGTAGGAGGGCTTGCCGCCGGGACGTAGGAAGCGCCCCGAGGGACGAATGTTTTGTCTTTTCCGCTTTTTGCCTTTAGAATACGGCCTGATTCAGCCAAGAAAGGAACTTCCTCATGAAGGTATCACACGATCTCATCTGCCTGGACATCGAATCGACCGGCGTATGGGTTGAAAAAGACAAGATCATCGAAATCGCTCTCATTCGTTACACGCCCGCCGGCACGCGGGAAACGTACTATAAGCGCGTCAATCCCGGCATCTCCATCCCGGCAGTCGTCACCAAGCTCACGGGCATTTCCGACGCGGACGTCAAGAACGCGCCTTTCTTCCGGCAGATTGCCCAGGAAGCATTCGCCTTCATCGCCGGTGCGGATTTCGCGGGCTTCAACATCGAGCGTTTTGACCTGCCTCTCCTCGAAAGGGAATTTGCCGAGGCCGGACTGACCTTCGAATGGAAGGAACGGAAAATCTACGACGCCCAGAAAGTGTTTCACCTGAACGAAAAGCGGGACCTCACGGCCGCGTATAAATTTTATTGCGACAAGGACCTGGCCGGCGCGCATTCGGCCATGGCCGACAGCGAGGCGGTCCTCGAAATCCTGGCCAAGCAGGTCGAGCGCTACGGTGAAGGACAGCAGGACCTTTCGGTTCTGGACAAATTCGAATACAACGTGCTGTCGGATTATTACGGGTCCGAACGCAAATTTTGCTGGTGGAACGGCAAGCTCTATCCCATGTTCGGGAAATATGCCCGTAAGCGGCCGCTGGAAGAGCTCGTGAAAGCCGATCCCGGCTATCTCAAGTGGATCCTCAGCAAGGATTTTTCGGATGAGATCAAAGAAGTCGTGGCGAACGCGCTCAAAGGCCAATTCCCCGTGAAAGCCGACGCCGCGACCGAGTGCCCGCCCGTCGAGTCTTAAGCCCGTCGTCTCAAAAGACCTCCAAATCCCGACAGAGCTCGGCCGCGCGCGGGAGTAGAATGGTTTGTCTCTCACCAAGGAGGGAAACCATGAGCGAATCCATCCTGAAACACGAGCTTGAAAGCATGGGCGGGCGCATCAAAAATCTGAGGCTCGACACTCGTGCCGAGATCGACCGCCTGAACCTTGAGATCGAAGCCCTGCGCCTTTTCGTGGAATGGGCGAATCCCAACACCGCGGAAGTTTACCGCGATATCCGCTACCGGGTCTTTCACGGGATTAATCCGGAAAAAGAACACGTGCTGCAATACCGGTAACCGTTTGCTCCGGCTCAAGAATTCAAGGGGGGCGACGTAATTAAAAAGAGTCCATAACATCAACCCTTGTTCTCGAGCCATGACGCCACCTGCCGTACGTATCGGAAAATTGACTTTAAAAGGACGTCCTTGTCTTGCGCTCAGCGTGACGGATTCGGCTCCGGCCGGAAAAATCCTTCGCGGCAAAAGACGTCCGGACCTCGTCGAATTCAGGATCGACCTGTTTTCGCGCGGGGATGCCCCTTACGTCCTGCGTAAGATCCTCCCTTATTATAGGAAAGCGCCTACCCTGGCAACCATCCGCTCCGCGCGCGAAGGGGGAGGCTGGAAAAAACCGGAGAAAAAAAGGCTGGAACTTTTTGAGGCGCTGATCCCGCATGTGGATGCCGTGGATGTCGAGCTTTCTTCGGGCGCGCTGGCCAAAAAAGTGGCGGCCGCGGCGCACCGAAAAAACAAGGCCGTGATCGTTTCCTACCATGATTTCAAACGCACGCCTCCGGACCGCGAATTGCGGCGCCTGTTCCGCCGGGCTTCGGCGCTGGGTGCGGACATCGTGAAAATCGCGGCCATGGCCCGGACTTCCGAAGACGTGCGGCGCCTGGCGCGGTTTACCGTCGAGCATTCCGAAAAAAATATCGTCACGATCGCCATGGGCCGGCAAGGTACGGTTTCCCGGATCCTTTTCCCGGCCCTGGGTTCCCTCATTACCTATGCCCCCTGGGGCAAAGCCACGGCACCGGGACAGCTGGATTTCGACGCGACCCGGGCGTTTTTACAAAAATGGTACCCGGGTTCCTCCGGGAACTGAGTTTCCGGACCCTGCCTGCCGTTTTCCTTAACTTCCACGGACATGAAGATTTAACCCCACAGGAGGGACGATTTGACGTATAATGACCCCCACATGCAAACGGAAAGCCATCACACGTTCGACGGTTTGGGGCTCGCCCCCAAGTTGATCGAGATTCTCGACAAGCTGAAATTCAAGCATCCTACCCCGATCCAGCACAAGGCCATTACTCCGGCCCTGGAAGGCAAAGACCTCATCGGCATTGCGCAAACCGGCACCGGAAAGACGCTTTCCTTCGCCCTTCCCATTATCCAGCGGCTGTCGATCATGGATAAAGGCAGGGCGCTTGTGCTCGTGCCCACGCGCGAGCTGGCCATCCAGGTCAACGAAACGTTCCTGAAAATTGCGCCTCTTTACGGCACTCTGCGGGCCACGGTACTGATCGGCGGCGCTTCCATGGGCCTGCAGATCCAGGCGCTGCGTAAACACCCGCGCATTTTGATCGCGACTCCGGGCCGTTTGATCGACCATTTGGAACAGCACACGCTTACTCTCGGCGACGTTGCGATTCTCGTCCTGGACGAGGCCGACCGCATGCTGGACATGGGATTCGAGCCGCAGGTGCGGCGCATCCTGCGCAGCGTGCCCAAAGAACGGCAGACGCTTTTTTATTCCGCCACCATGCCTAAGCCCATCCTGGACATGGCCGCCCAGCACATGAAACTTCCGGTTTGCGTGGAGATCGCAAAGTCCGGGGCCACTCCCGAACGGGTTGCCCAGGAGCTTTATATCGTTTCCCGCGAGAGAAAAAAGGAACTTCTCAAGAAACTTCTGGCGCAATACCACGGCAGCGTTCTGATTTTTTGCCGGACCAAGCTCGACGCCAAAAGGATTGCCTGGCAATTGAAGGAAGCGGGCGTGAACGCGGCTCAGATTCATTCGGACCGCACGCTGGCCCAGCGCCGCGAGGCTCTGGAAGGATTCAAGAAAGCCAAGTACCGCGTGCTCGTCGCGACCGACATCGCGGCACGAGGCATCGACGTGACGGGCATTGAAGTCGTGGTCAATTACGACCTGCCTGAAGAAGCGGAAAATTACGTCCACCGCATCGGCAGGACCGGCCGCGCCGGCCATGAAGGCCGCGCCATTTCGTTCGCGACTCCGGACCAGGGCGAGGACGTACGCAGAATCGAGCGTCTCATGCGCAAGCCGCTGCCGATTTTGAGCCACCCCGAAGTCCCAGCCGAACTTTTTTACGAGAACCGGGTCCAGCCGAAGCCCGGCTTCAAAAGCTCCCGCGTCAGGTCTTTCGGCTCCTTGCGCCGCAGATAGCTTTCGCTTTTATACCGATAGGAAGGAAGGATTCGATTATGAACGAAACCTTGGTTGAAAGAATGAAGCGGGTCCGGAAAGAAAAGAAACTGACGATGTTCGAGCTGGCGCTGCGCCTGCGCGTGCCCGAGGGAATGATCTCGCGGCTGGAAAAAGGCAAAGTGCCGCCCACGTCCCAGCAGGCCGACATTATCCGCGCCTTTCTGGCCGGCAAGATCTAACCCGCTCCTATCTTATAAGCCCCGTTCCCACGCCCGCGGCAATTTCTTTGCTTTAAATCCACACCCCTTTTGTATTAAAATATTATCTGCAAAGCGCTGGTAAGCCCCGGCGCTGGCGAAGTTCGAATTTTTTAAGTGTTTAAAAATGTCATCCTGTTTTTGCAATCCCGTGGAAATCGGCGTATCGTTATTATTGTAAGGTTTGAAGGGGCCGCAGCCCTTGGTTTGGCGTAGTTGAAGCCTTTTTCACGGAGCCGAACCGGTTTTTGGGTTCCGGGGGTGAGGCTCCGGAAGCGGTCTTTCCAGGCATTTCGTCTGCCGTTGAAGAAAGGACAAAGTGATGCCTAAGAAAAAACCTCACATTCTGATGATCGAGGATGATCCCGACATCTCCAGGGCCGTGGCCTTCAGCATCCGCAAGGAAGGCCATACAGTCGAGGTCATCAACGACGGCCAGGCGGGCTTGAACGCCGTCCTCGCGAAGGCCCCCGACCTCCTCATTCTGGACCTCATGCTTCCCAATGTCCCAGGCGAGGAAATCTGCAAGAGCATCCGGGAAAATGACGACGAAAGAATCCAACGCATTCCCATCATCATGCTCACGGCGAAAGGCTCCGAAGTCGACGGCATTGTGGGCCGCGTCATCGGTGCGAACAGTTACATCGCGAAGCCTTTTGTGATGCAGGACCTGCTCAGGGAAATCGACCGGCTGACGCCGGCGGAGAATGCCGCCTAAGTCGACCGGCCGCCGCAAAGGAGGGGAGAAGCGTGGAAGAATTCGTCTCGGGTCCGGCGTCCCATTCCCTTAATTTTTTCGCGTTTCCGCCTCTGGTCGTCGGCATCCTCGTCGCGCTTCTGGGCATTCTCACCGTCTTGTGGGAGCGGTTCTCCCGCATCAGCCTGCTGTTTTGCCTTCTCACTTTTTCCGCGTCGCTTTGGCTCACGAGTTACGGCATCGTCTTTCTCATTCCCGATCCCGAGATGGCCCTTGCCGTCTCACGGTGGACGCATGTCGGCGTCAGCGTGATTCCGAGCCTTCTTTATATGTTTGTTCTTGCCATGGGCCGGCCGCCCGTGCGTTACCAGCTCCTGCTGCCGCCCATGGTGGCGCTGTCTTTTTATTTTTGCTATCTCGCCCTGCGTTCGGACGTGTGGCTGAGCGGCATCCACCATTATTTCTGGGGGTATTACCCGCTTTACGGCAGCCATGCGCCTTATTTTTTTACGTTTTTTTTCACGTCGCTTTTCGGGGGCCTTGCCGTGCTCGGCCTTTGCTACCGCAGCGCCGGCTCCAAAAGGGCCAAGTACCGCCTGCGCACGATGCTTTGGGCCATTGCGCTCGGCTCGCTGGCCTGCGTGGACTTTTTGGCCAACATGGGGCTGAACATTTATCCCGTGGGTTACCTTCCCATTCTTTTCTTTATCCTGCTTTCCTCAAACACCATGCTCCGTTATCACCTGGTTGATTTGACGCCCGCCTTCGCGGCGGGACAGATCCTCGAGACCATGGAAAGCGCGGTCATCGTGCTCGACCATGACGGCATCATCCGGGTGGCCAACCGCGCCGTATGCGAGATGCTCAAATACAAACGTAACGAAATCATCGGCCTTCCCAGTTCCGCGATTTTTAAATACACGACGACGTCCGGGCTGGGCAAAGTGGCCGGGCTCATGGATCCGAGCCTCTCCAAGGGAGGAGAGGCCTTCGACATCGTGAAGATCCGCAGCTATCCCATGCAATGGGCCGCCAAAGACGGGCAGCTGGTCCAGGTCAGCATCTCCGCGTCGGTTTTGAAAAACAGCAAGGGGCTTCGAGAAGGCACGATCTACGTCGCCGAAGACCTGACCGAGCGCCAGCGGACGGAAAAAGCGCTGGAGCAAACCGAGGATCAGTTCCGGCTTGTCATGAATAGCGTGGACGAATATGCGATCACCATGCTCGATCCCGAAGGATCCGTCACCTCCTGGAGCGCGGGCGGCGAAAAGCTCAAGGGGTACAAGGCGGACGAAGTGCTCGGCAAGCCGTTCTTCATGTTTTATCTTCCGGAAGACGTGAGCGATCAGAGGCCCCAGCGGCTGCTCAAATCCGCGGCGGCGCAGGGCTTCGTGGAAGACGAGGGCTGGATCCGCCGCAAGAATGGATCGAAATTCTGGGCGCGCGTCACTATGACCGCGCTCCGGAACAAGGCCGGAAAGCTCGAGGGCTTTTTGCGCGTGACGCGCGACAGGACGCAAAGCAAGGAGGTGGACGACAAGCTCCGCGAAAGCGAGGAACGCTTCCGGTCCGTCGCGGAAAGCGCCAACGAGGCGATCGTTTGCGCGGACGAAAAAGGCTACATCATGTACTGGAACAACGGCGCCAGCAGCATTTTCGGCTACGCGGATTACGAGGTCATCGGCCGTCCGCTTTCCATCATCATGCCGCAGCGTTACCGCGAAGCGCACGAACGCGGCCTTTACCGCCTGCGCCATACGGGCGAGCTCAAGGTCATGGGCAAGACGCTGGAACTGCACGGACTCCGCAAAGACGGAACGGAATTTCCGATCGAGCTTTCGCTTTCCCATTGGAAAACTTCCCGCGGCCTTTTTTTCGCGGGTATCATCCGCGACATTTCGCTGCGGCGCCAGATGCAGGAAGAGCGTGAGCGGTTTTTCACCGTATCGCTGGAGATGCTGTGCGTCGTCAATTACGACGGCTATTTCAAGCAGCTCAATCCCACCTGGCAGAAAGTGACCGGCTGGTCGAACGAAGAGTTGATGGCGAGGCCCGCCCTCGAATTCGTGCACCCGGAAGACAGGACCGAGTCCGAAATCGAGCTTCGGAAAGTCGTGTCCGGCCTGAACGTCGAGAGCTACGAACACCGTTTTTTATGCAAGGACGGCACTTACCGCTGGCTGCTGTGGAACGCGATCCCGCTGCCGGACCAGAAGCTGATCTATGGCGCGGCGCGCGACATCACGGAAAGCCGCAAGAACAAGGAAATGCGCCTGCGCCTGGCGTCCATCGTCGAATCGACCAACGACGCGATTCTTGGCATGAACCGGACCGGCACCATCACGAGCTGGAATCCCGCCGCGGAAAAAATTTTTGGCTACAAGGCCGTCGAAATCATCGGAAGCCCGGTCGCGATCCTGGCCTTGCCGGAGGATGCCGGGGAAGTGGCCGGGATCATCAGCCGCATTCAGGAAGGCGGTACGTTCGAGAATTACGAGGCCATCCGGCTGCGGAAAGACGGGACGCCGATCAAGGTCGCGCTCACCATTTCGCCGATACGGGACGCCACCGGCAGGATCACGGGCATCTCGACCGTCTGCCGCGACATCACGGCGCTGAAAGAGGCCGAAGATCTCCTGCGGCACAAAAAGGACCTCGAGATGAAATCCCAGTTCATCTCGGTTGTTTCCCACGAACTGAGGACGCCGCTGACCGCCATCAAGATGGGGGGCGACGTGCTGATGAGCGGGCGCTCGGGCGACGTGACCGAAGAACAGAAGGAATGGCTCGACATGATTTGCCGCAACGTTGACAGGCTGGCGCGCCTCATCAATAATGTGCTGGATTTCCAGAAGCTGGACGCCGGGCGCGTGGTCTACGAGAAGAAAAAACACAATCTCAACGAACTCGTCCTCGAGATCGAAAAAACCGTGCACCCTCTTTTCAAAGATAAGCCCGTGGCGCTCAAGCTGGAACTGGCCGGCGACCTTCCCGAGGCGGATTTCGACCGGGACAAAGTCGCGCAGGTCCTGATCAACCTGGTCGACAATGCCGCGAAATTTACGGACCAGGGCGCCGTGACGATCAAGACGGCAAAAAAGGGCAATACGATCGAACTCGCGGTGCACGACACCGGCATCGGCATCAAAAAGGAAAATCTGGGCAAATTATTCACGTCGTTTTCACAAGTTCACGATCCCTCCACCAACCGGAAGGTGCACGGCACCGGCCTGGGCCTTGCCATCTCGAAAAGGATCGTCGAACAGCATGGCGGGCGCATCTGGGTGCAGTCGGAATTCGGCAAGGGCAGCACGTTCGGCCTCATCCTGCCGGTCGAAGCCGGCGAAGCGGCGGCGGTATGACGCATTATTTGGATGGCGCTTCCATGGCGGTCAAACAAGGCATGCAGACCATTCTCGTGGTGGACGACGAGGAAGACCTGGTCCGCGGCCTCGTCCGGATCCTCGAAGGCGCCGGGTACCGCGTGCACAGCGCGTTTAACGGCCGCGAGGCGCTGGAAAAAGCGAGAACCGTCGCGCCCGACCTTATCCTGCTGGACGTGATGATGCCCGGCTACGACGGGCGGCAGGTGAAAGCCCGCCTGAACGACGACGAGCTTCTCGCGCGCATTCCCGTGATTTTTCTGAGCGCGAAAGGAACGACCGAGGACAAGCTGGAAGGCCTGCACCTCGAAGCTGACGATTACGTCACCAAGCCTTTTGAAATGGAAGAACTTCTCGCGCGCATCAACACCGCGATCCGCCGGCGGCGGCATTACGAAAAAGTGTCCATGACCGACGGGCTCACGGGCCTCGCGAATTTCCAGTTCTTCAAGAAAGAGATCGACCTCATCTTCAACATCGCCAAGCGGTACGCCCGTACCTTTTCCGTCGCCGTCATCGACATCGACAATTTGAAGCCCGTCAACGACCGCTTCGGGCACAAATGCGGCGATGCCGTGATCAAGGCCATTGCCGAAGCCATCAGGCAATCGATCCGCAAGGCCGATCTGGCCGTGCGGTACGGCGGAGACGAATTTGTCGTCATCTTTCCCGAGTGCGGCGAAAGCGAAGCGCGTCAGGCCATGGAAAAAATCCGCAAGGGCGTGGAAGAGCTGCGGTATGTCGTGCCGGAAACCGGCGAATCGCTTTCGCTGTCGGTCAGTACGGGCATCGCCTCCTACGAGCCGCGCGTGGAAAATCCCTGGGAAATCTTTGAAGCCGCGGACCGCCAGATGTACCGCGAGAAGAATTCCAAACGCGGCGCAGGCCCGCAGAAAAAATAGCCGCTCCGTCCCGGTTCAGGCCGTTTTTTGGATTGCTTTTTAGCGTTTCAAACCTATAATGCTTCCTATCATTTGGCGCTCCGTTCCGGGGCGGACTCCTTGCAAATTCATCATCATTTAATAGATTAAATTACAGGACTCCATTTGAGCTTGGCCTCATCTGAGACTCTACGCGAGCTTCCCCTCCACCAACAATCCCTCGCCCTCGGGGCCAAAATGGGCGCTTTCGGGCAATGGGAAGTCCCTTTGTATTTCACCAGCATTCTCGAAGAGCACGAAGCGGTGCGTACCCGCGCCGGAGTTTTCGACATCTCGCACATGGGCGAGTTCCGGGCCAAGGGG